>DATBHW010000013.1 GCA_036557285.1 Ktedonobacterales bacterium | reverse complement strand
GCTCCTCCTCTTCTGCTCGTTCCGGGTTAATATCTCTCTGCTTCTGTTCTCGCGTCTTCGCACACCGTCCGGCTCTGCGTGGCTTCCTCCCACCAGATCAAGGATGAGTGCTTCAGCAACCTCGTTGCGCAATCCGTGGGTCCCGCAGATTTTACCTGTTTTCTCGTAGGTGACAAATGTTTACCTCTCTGTAACTCCTTCTTACCAGGCCGATGACCGATGTGCCGCATGCTATAGAGTGTCGAGAGGTATCTTTCAACCTGAAAGCGAGGTTACACCATGATGTGGGGATATGGTCCCGGATGGGGTGGAATGCTGTGGATGGGGCTGGGATCATTGTTCTGGTTGGTCCTGCTGGGGTTAGCGTTCTGGCTGCTTGCGCGCTGGCTGACCCGGAACAACCCGGCAACACCATCAAATCCCGCTACGCCTCCCACCCCTCCATCGTCCTTGGAGATTCTCCGCCAGCGCTATGCGCGCGGAGAGATTGATACTCCGACTTTCGAGACAATGCGAGAACGGCTTCTTCAGATCACACCAGAGCACGAAGAACGCCTCCAACACGTCTGACCAAACAACCAGATCAGCCTCTCACGAGAACAGCGTGCCCCTTCTTCTGCGCCGCGCGTGGGAACGGCCAGCGTGATGAGGTGGGGTTGGCTGGTTTGCTGGCTGTGGCTCGTTTGTGAGACGAAGAGCCATGTGAACTGGTGGTCCTGGGAATGCAGTTAGACACATGAGAGCTTAGATGGGGACTCTCGGAGCGGATTGCTGCTGCGACTGGATACACTGACGGATGCCACCATTGGGCCGTTGCGCGTCTGGGGTTCTGGTAATGGAGCGGCCCCAACCTCTGAGCAAAGGAGGCATGCTATGCACGAGGTAGCAGCCATTCAGGGCGCCGTGCGCACGGCGCTGAAGTATATGCGGCAGGCGAGTGCGTCACGTGTAACCAACGTGCAGCTCTCGGTAGCGGTGTCGGGGCACTTCACAGAAGATGTCGTGCGTCAACACTTTGCCTTGTTCACCGCTGGCACCCCGGCGCAAGCTGCAACGCTGACCATCATCTGGCTTCCGGCGACCTATCAATGCTTGGCTTGTCTGCATACGTTCCAGAGCCTCCAGCCGGCGGTAGAGGCGCTCTGCCCAGCGTGTGGAGAGGCCGCGCTGGAGATTGGACACCAGGACATCTGCGCGGTGAACGCCATTGATGTAGCCTTTAACGAGATGTCCCCGCCGCGATTGGCGGCGCATCTCACCACCACGATCTTTCTGGGAGAAGAAGCGCCGCAATGGCAAGCCTGATTGAGACAGCCATCGAGCGTCGGAGACTGGTCGTGCAGGGTATCATCCAGGGTGTGGGCTTCCGGCCTTTTGTCTATGGGCTGGCGAGCCGCTACCGGCTGGCTGGTTTTGTCCGCAACGATAGCACTGGTGTGACTATCGAAGTTGAGGGAAGCCCAGAGGCGCTGGATGGCTTTCAGTATGCGCTGTGCGCGGAGGCGCCGCCGCTGGCGCGTATTAACGCTATTGAGGCGCAGCCTATAAAGCCACAGCATGCTGCCAGTTTTCTGATCGTTCAGAGCGAGGCTGGTGCTGAGCGGCGGGCGCTTGTCTCGCCCGATATGTGCATTTGTGATGACTGTCTGCGGGAACTCTTTGATCCTGCTGATCGGCGCTATCGGTATCCGTTCATTAACTGCACCAATTGCGGCCCCCGTTTTACAATTATCGAGGATGTGCCTTATGATCGCGCAAAGACGACAATGCGTGTCTTTCCGATGTGCCCCGAGTGCCAGACGGAATATGACGACCCTCTGAATCGGCGCTTTCACGCTCAGCCCAACGCCTGCCCGGTCTGTGGGCCACAGGTTGCTCTGCTCGATGACGCAGGCGAACCACTGGACTGTGCGGACCCGATTATCGAGGCCGCGCAGCACCTGGCTGCCGGGGCTATTGTGGCGATCAAGGGTATCGGTGGCTATCATCTGGCCTGTGATGCCCTGGATGCCAGGGCGGTGCAGCGGCTCCGGCAGCGCAAGCAGCGCGAGGCCAAGCCATTTGCGATCATGGTCCCTGATCTGGCGATGGCGCGGCGGCTCTGCGAGGTTGGGCCGGAAGAAGAAGCATTGCTCCAATCGCGTCGGCGGCCCATCGTGCTGCTCAAGCAGTCCCTTGGATACCCGGTGGCGCCTGAGGTTGCTCCGCAGCAGCACACGTTGGGCATCATGCTGCCGTATACGCCCCTGCACTATCTTTTGCTCGATGCGTATGCGGCGCAGTGCGAGCATGGCTGCCCGGTGGCGCTGGTGATGACCAGCGGGAATCTCTCCGACGAGCCCATTGCCTATCAAGATGAAGATGCGCGCGAGCGCCTGGCCTCCATCGCCGATGGGCTGCTGGTACACAACCGCGAGATTCATATACGCTGCGATGATTCGGTGACGCGCATCGTCGCAGGCGGTGAGCAGCTTTTCCGCCGCTCGCGCAGCTACGCGCCAGAACCCATCCCATTGGCGCAGGAGTTTCCTATGCCGCTGCTGGCCTGCGGCGGCCATCTGAAAAACACGTTCTGTCTGGGCAAGGGACGGCAGGCGTTCGTCAGCCACCATATCGGCGACCTGGAAAATTTAGAAACGCTGACCTCGTTCCGCGAAGGCATTGAGCGCTTCGGGCGCCTGTTTGACGTCGTGCCTGAGGCCATTGTCTATGACCTGCACCCGGAGTATCTGGCGACCAAATATGCTCTGGACACCGATATTCACCAGAAAATTGGTGTTCAGCACCATCACGCGCACATCGCCAGCGTGCTGGCCGAACATGGGCTGAGCGAGCCGGTGATTGGGGTGGCCGCCGATGGCACCGGCTATGGAACCGATGGCGCGATCTGGGGGTGTGAGATTCTGGCCGCCGATCTGGTCGATTTTAAGCGGCTGGCGCACCTGGACTATGTACCCCTGCCTGGCGGCGAACAGGCTGTGCGCCAGCCCTGGCGGATGGCAGCGGTCTATCTGGCCCAGGCGTATGGTGACGCCTTTCTCGACCTGGATATCCCCTTTGTGCGCCAGCTTGAACGTGCTACCTGGCGTACCCTGGCGCAGATGAGTGCGCGGGGGCTGAACAGCCCGCGCACCTCCAGCCTGGGGCGGCTCTTTGATGCGGTGGCCGCGCTCCTGGGTGCGCGCCGTCAGGTCTTCTACGAGGGGCAGGCGGCTATTGAGCTAGAAGCGCAGGCCACCGTTCGCGTGGGCGCGAACACCTACCCTTTTGCGATAGAAGATTGCGCTCCGGCCAGGCTGGATGTGCGTCCATTGATGCGGGCTATCGTCGCTGATCTGCAAGCCAGGGTTCCCATCCCGGAGATTGCCGGGCGCTTCCATGCCTCCATTGCCTTGGGGCTTGCGGAGGCATGTCGCCGAGCGCGCGAGCAAACCGGGCTGAACACGGTCGCCCTCAGCGGCGGGAGCTTTCAGAACCGGCTCTTGCTGGAGCACCTGATGGCACGGCTGGAGGAAACCGGTTTTCACGTGTACATCAATCGGTGTGTGCCGCCAAATGACGGCGGGTTAAGTCTGGGGCAGGCCGCCGTCGCTGCGGCACGGCTGCGCCGCAGCTAGCCGTTCCCGGCGGTTGGAAAGGAGATGCTGTATGTGCCTGGGTATTCCCGGCCAGGTGGTAGAGCTGCTAGATAACACCTTCTCTCTCGCGAAAGTGGATGTCTCTGGAGTGAAACGCAACGTGAATGTGTCGCTGGTCGCCTCGGAGGGTATCGCACCAGGCGACTGGGTGTTGATTCACGTGGGTTTTGCAATGAGCAAGATCGATGAGCAGGAAGCGCAGGAGACGCTCAAAGCGCTGCAATCACTGGGCGACCTCTATGCCGACGAACTCAAACAACTGCATCAAAGCCAGATTGCGTGAGGGAAGTAAAGATGAGCAACCAACAAGATCAGTGGGCCGGATTGGATGATACCCCTCCCTTGGGAGACCAGCTGTTCTGTGAGCCTGGGGGTTGCTGCCTCACCTGTTCTGATGATGCGCTACCCGCCAGGGTACTCAGTGTTGGGCATGAAACCGGACTCGCTCTTGTGGAGGCTGCAGGAACAACGGCAGAGATCGATATCACCTTGGTTGATGCTGTTGCCCCAGGAGATTGGCTGCTGACGCATGGTGGCGTGGCAATGGGCCGCCTGGAAGAAGGGCGCGACCGCTGAGTATCCACCTATGCGTGGTTCGCCAGGAAGGAACAAGACTGATGAAATATGTGGATGAATATCGGGATTCGGCGCTGGCTGGTCAGGTCGCCGCCGAGATTGCCAGACTCAGCGGAGATCGACCACTGAAGTTTATGGAGGTCTGTGGCGGCCATACCCATACCATCTACAAATATGGGATTGAAGATCTCCTGCCTCGTACCATCGACATGGTGCATGGTCCAGGCTGCCCCGTCTGTGTTCTGCCAATGGGCCGCATTGATGACGCGATCTCGATGGCTCGCACCGATGGAGTGATCTTTACGACCTTTGGCGATATGATGCGCGTGCCCGGCTCGAAAGGCAGCTTGCTCGATGCCAGGGCAGACGGCGCAGATGTGCGTTTCGTCTATTCGCCCCTCGATGCTCTGAAGATCGCCAGCCAGAACCCTGATCGTCAGGTCGTTTTCTTCGCGATTGGCTTTGAGACGACCGCCCCCTCAACGGCCATAACGCTGCTGCGCGCGAGAGCCGAAGGCGTCAAGAACTTTTCGATATTCTGCAACCACATCAACGTTATACCGGCGCTCCAGGCTCTGCTGGTCTCGCCCGATCTGCATCTGGATGGCTTTGTCGGCCCCGGCCATGTCAGCATGGTCATTGGCATACGGCCATACGAGTTTATCGCCCGCGACCACCACAAGCCAGTGGTCATTTCTGGCTTTGAGCCGCTCGATATGATCCAGTCCATCCAGATGCTGGTGAAGCAGATCAGCAAGGGCCGCGCGGAGGTGGAAAATCAGTATGTGCGCGTCGTCCGACCTGAAGGCAACGTGAAGGCCCTTGCCGTCATGGCGGAAACCATGATGCTTCGTCCAATTTTTGAGTGGCGCGGGCTGGGCACCATTGCCGAGAGCGCGCTGAAGCTGCGCCCTGAGTTCGCCGATTGGGATGCTGAGCTGCGCTTCGCGGTGCCTGGTATTCGCGTGGCCGACCCGAAAGCCTGCCAGTGCGGCGAGGTGCTCAAGGGGGCCATCAAACCCTGGGAATGCCAGGTCTTTGGCACGGCTTGCACCCCAGAGACGCCGATTGGCACCTGTATGGTTTCATCGGAAGGAGCCTGCGCCGCCTATTTCAACTATGGCCGCTTCTCAATGGCGACCGAACGCGCTACGCTCCCCATGAGTGATCTCAGGCCAGCAGCGCGCTGAGGAGGGTTCCTATGAGCAAACCTATACAAGAAAGCGGGCAGCATCATGATATGGCTGAGGTCATCGAGAAGATTGAGCGCGTGCGGCAGGCGCGCCGACACAAGTTCTATCTGCGTGATGAGCATATCACCCTCAGTCATGGCAGCGGCGGCAAGGCCACGCACAATCTGATAGAGGGCGTGTTTGCTCCTGCCTTCTCCAACCCACTGCTGGAGCCGTTGGATGATGCGGCTACCTTCACTCCCGATGTACTCAGCCCCCGCCTGGCTTTCACCACCGACTCCTATGTCGTCAATCCGCTGTTCTTTCCTGGCGGAGACATTGGGAAGCTGGCTGTGCATGGCACGATCAATGATCTGGCGATGGCAGCCGCCAAGCCTCTTTACCTCTCAGCGGGCTTCATTCTGGAGGAAGGGTTTCCAATTGCCGACCTGCGTCGCATCGTGACCTCGATGGCAGCGGCAGCGGCTGATGCTGGCGTCTCCATCGTGGCGGGCGATACCAAGGTCGTCCAGCGGGGCAAGGCCGACGGAGTGTTTATCAATACGACGGGAATAGGCATTGTGCGGGCCAGATGGCCGATGGGTCAGGCGCAGCTGCAACCAGGAGACAGGGTATTGCTCAGCGGGCCAATTGGCGATCACGGCATTGCGGTCATGCTGGCCCGCGAGGCGCTCGATATGGAGACAACCATAGAGAGCGACACCGCGCCGCTTCATACCCTGGTGGCTGCGCTGCTGGATGCGGCAGAGGATGGCCTGCACTGCTTGAAAGACCCGACACGTGGCGGCGTGGCAACGACCTTGAATGAGATGGCGCTCGGCTCCCAGGTCGCTATCGCGCTTGATGAGCCAGCCATTCCAGTGCGCCCCGAGGTTCGGGGCGCCTGCGAGATGTTGGGTCTGGACCCACTGACGATTGCCAATGAAGGAAAGGCATTGGCGGTGGTTGCCCCAGAGGCGGCTCACGCTGCCCTGGCCGCTATGCGTGCCCATCCGCTGGGGCAGGAGGCGGCCATCATTGGTACGGTGCAGATCGGGCCAGCGGGCACGGTCTTTATGCGCACGGACATTGGCGGAACGCGGGTGCTGGATATGCTCGTAGGAGACCCTTTACCGCGCATCTGCTGATGGGACTTTCAGAAGGGAGAGAGCCAGACTACACTGGCCGGTAAAGTCGCTATGCCAGGAGCTGAGGAACGAGCGCCAGCAGAGCAGGCTGCACCCGATTTTGCGGCTTTGCTGAAGGCGCTGGCGCGTCCAGACGCCTTTCCCCTCGCTGTGCCTGAACCGATCCCGGTCATCCAGACCCACGCCTCGGCAGTGGTGCTGGCGGGCGAGTACGCCTATAAGCTCAAGAAGCCCAAGAACTTCGGCTTCTTTGATTACTCGACGCCTGCCTTGCGCCGTCACTTCTGCCAGGAAGAAGTGCGCCTCAACGTGCGCCTGGCTGCTGATGTCTACCTGGGGATTGCGCCAGTCCTGATGGCGGCGGATGGCCGGGTGCGGTTCGGCCCGACGCTGCCGCCGGAACACGTCCCGGAGCCAGGCGCCCAGTTCGATGGCGGGACGGTCGTAGACTACGCGGTGGTCATGCGGCGCCTGCCCGATGACGCGATGCTGGAGGCGCAGGTACGCCGTGGCACCGCCACCCCCCGGCTCCTGGGAGCAGTGGCGGAATACATGGCGGCTTTTCATGCCAGCGTCCCGCCTACCGAGGAGATCACCGCCTTTGGCGAGCAGGTCGTGATCACTCGCAACTGGGAAGAAAACTTCGCGCAAACCCGTCCCTATCTCGGGCGGGCGCTGGAGGCGGTGACGTATGAGCAGCTCACGGCGGCGGTTCGGCGCTTTCTTCAGGAGCGCCAGCGGCTGTTTGCGTCTCGGAGGCAGGCAGGGCGCATTCGGGACTGTCATGGCGACCTGCGCTTGCAGCATGTCTATGTGCTGGGGCAGCGCGCAGATGGCAGCCATCACCTGGCCGTGATTGACGGGATCGAATTCAATGAGCGGTTCCGCTATGGAGATGTCGCGGGCGAGGTCGCCTTTCTGCTGATGGACCTGGAGGCGGCAGGTCGGTCTGATCTGGCCCGCGCCTTTGCCGAGGCCTATGGGCGCGCGAGTGGCGATGACTCCTTGCGCGAACTGCTGCCCTTTTATGCCTGCTATCGGGCTTATGTGCGTGGAAAAGTACAGGCATTTCTGATGGATGAGCCAGAAGCGCCGGTGGAGCAGCGTGAGGCGGCGCGCACACAGGCGCAGGCCCTCTTTACGCTAGCGGCCCACTATGCCAGCGGCCTGAACCAGCAGACCCTGCTCCTGCTGGGTGGCGTGATGGGAACGGGCAAGAGTACGCTGGCAGCGACGCTTCAGCGTGAGTCCGGCTGGGCGCTCTGCTCCTCGGATGCCACGCGCAAGCGGTTGGCGGGTCTCCACCCCACCCACCCGCAAGCCGCAGCGTTTGGGCAGGGACTCTATAGCCGGGACTGGACGCGCCGCACCTATCAGGCGCTGCTTAAAGAAGCAGCCACGCTGCTTACCAGCGGGCGTTCAGTGGTGCTGGATGCCGCCTTTGGTCGGCGTGCGCAACGGCAGGCAGCGGCGCAGGTGGCGGCGGTGCAGGGAGCGCGCGCGATCTTCATCGAGTGTGTCTGTCCACCAGAGGTGGCGCTGGGCCGCCTGGCCCAGCGGTGGGCAGCGCGCGTCGCGGGGGAATGGCAGGCCAGCGCAGAGGCGTCGCAGGCTTCCGATGGTCGTCCGGCGCTCTATGAGCGCCAACGAGCGCAGTGGGAGGACTTCAGCGCGGAGCAGGAGCCAGGGCTGACCCATCGGTATGTAGAAACGGCAGGGGTGCTAGCGGCCAGTATGGAGCAGGCGCTGGCGGCACTGGCGATGCCTCGCTTTGCCTGCTGGCTCTGATCGCTGCCTCGCCAGGATTCATCCATACAGCCCGACAGGCGCGCTGAGGCGTGAACGGAACTGCGCGACGGTATCAGGGCTGACGTTTTTGCCGATGCGAGCCAGAAAGATGTTAGCCGGGTCCAACTGAATGTTGGGTTCGGTAGTCCCCATCTTTTCAAAGCCTACCTGCTCAAACAGCCGACGAATCATCTGCGCGTAGCTCATGCTGCCTATCCCAAGGCCATTCAGGTCCCAATGCCAGACAAATCCGAGGGCGTAGAGGATCACCTCTTCAAAGGAATCTGGCTCCAAAGCAAACTGGAGCAGGGCTTTGGAGAGGCCGATCTTCCGCCAGGTGGCGCTGACCTCAATCGCCACCTCGTACAAATCGGGAATCCCTTCCCACCACTCATCCGCCGCGCAGATGCTCACCTGCCCAACAAGCAGCCCCTCGGGCGTATGGGCCACCACCAGTTCGCACTCCGGATCAGAGGCAATCCGCTTGAGCAGCGCTTGTTCGCGGTCGGCCCGGCGCGCAAAGGCATTCAATCCTTCGTCAGGGTACAATCGTTCCACCAGGGAAGGCGGGCACCAATCGCGCAGCAGCACCGAACCGCGCGCCGTTTCCAGGGTGCGCACCCGCGGCTCGGCTGCCTTGCCTGCACGGCGCAGCAGCACGGGCACACCCGTGCTGCTGGCCTCCGGGCGCGCTGCCGGAAAAGCGGGCACCGCGACACGAGGATACGCCTGGCGCACCTGTGGAGGCAGAAAGAGCCGACGCGCCTGGGCGACAATGCGCCGATTATGGCGCTCAATCTTTGCACGGCGTGGTTTGGTTGGAAAATCCTCAAGGGTATCAAGGAACGTGGTGGGAAGTGCTTCTTTACTCTCCGGTTGCCAACGCTCTAGCCAGGCGGGAGGGATGTACTCTGGCAGCGGTCTATCAGACATTTCCGACCAGACCAATGCCCAGGCCCGCGGCACGACGCGATACATCTCGTAGCCGCCCCCGCCCAAGGCGACCCAGCGCCCCTGGCAGTGTTCATGTGCCAGTTTATGCGTTAGTTTGGCCTGTGCAGCAGCAGCATGTGTGGTGAGGGCCAGATGCGTCAGCAGGTCCCATTCATGGGTATCGCAGCCGTGCTGGCTGATGATCATGTCGGGGTGAAAGGTGTGTACGAGCGAGGGCAGCAGCGCAGAGACCGCCTCCAGCCAGGAATCATCCTCGGTAAAGGCGTCGAGCGGAATATTGACGGCGCAGCCGCGCCCGGCCCCTTTGCCCAGTTCCAGCAGATCGCCCGTGCCGGGGAAAAGGTAGTCACCGGTCTCATGGAAGGAAACGGTCATGACGCGCGGCTCATCATAGAAGGCCCACTGAACGCCGTCGCCGTGATGGGCATCGAAATCGACGTAGAGCACGCGCGCCTCATACTCCTGAAGCAGCGCCGCGATGGCAACCGCCGCGTCGTTATAAATGCAGAAGCCGGAGGCGCGGTCGCCCAGGGCGTGATGAAAGCCGCCAGTAGCGTTGAAGGCATGACGCACCCTGCCGGACATGACCGCGCGCGCTGCTGCCAGCGTGCCGCCCACGATGCGCGCCGAGGCGGCGTGCATTTGTGGAAAGATGGGATTATCACCCATGCCAAAACCAAAGGGTTCGGGATCGATCACATATTCGCCAATGAGGCTATCGAGTCCTCCATCCTCTGCGCTCAAGCGTTCCACCGCCGCGATATAGGCCGGGCTGTGCGCCAGCAGGAGCTCTTCCCGGCTGGCCTGCTGCTGAAGCAGGATGTCTGGCCCATTCGGTTGAAGGATGCCCGATTGTTCCAGCAGGTCCAGCAGCAGCAGATGCCGACGCGGGCGCAGTGGATGCTGTGGGCCAAAATTGTACTGGCCCAGCTGTGGGTCATGAACGAACAGCACCCCAGCCTCGGGCGCGGTCGCTCGTGCCGGTCTTGCCTTCTGGGCAGGCTCCTGCTCGCTCATGTTAGCCCTCCTCTGGGGAGGCTGGTTGCACGATCTCGACCCCTCCGGCCCGCAGTTTCTGCATCAACGGTTCGGGATAGATCGTGCGCACGCGCAGTGTCACTGGCCAGCGCCCTTCTGCATCGGCTGGCTCAGTCAGCAGCCCCGCCAGATGGAGATGTTCGTGCCCCAGCAGCAGCAAGACCCGGCCCAGCTCGATAGGATCGTGGCTCGGCAGCAGCAATCGAAGGCGCGTGCTGGGTCCCTGCGCTCCCAGGAGCCGGACCAGCGCGTGGAACAGATCACTTTCCGTGATGATGCCAACCAACCGGCCATTCTCTGCCTCATTCACTACGGGCAGGCACCCGATGGCGTTCTCCGCCATCAGGTTGGCAGCATACTCTACCGGCGTGTCTGGACTGACGGTGATGACGGGCTGGTGCATCACCTCGCGCACCTGCTGCCCACGCAATTGCTCCAGGGGAACGGCCCCCGCTCTGCCGCAGGGTAGATCGCGGTCGGAGAGCATGCCGATGACGGCGACCGGGGGTTTGGGAGGTGGATAGCTCAGCGACGATGGTTGCACTTCTTTCTGCTGCGGGAGGCGCTGCACCACGGGGAGATGCCGAAAGCGCCCCTGCTGCATGAGCAGCGCGGCATGTTCCAGGGTATCTCCTTCCTGAACAGTGACGACATGCTCGACCATAATATTCCTGACCAGCATAGCGTGCCTCGCTTTTTAGCTTTCTCCGGGCTTCTCTTGCCTCTTGGATCTGCTTCCCTGATGGGGATGCATCCTCAAAACCTCAACGTGGTCTCTTAAAGGGAACTGTAGTCAGTGGTGGTAAACAGAGCCGTATCTGGCAGTAACTAAATCGTAGCGGGTCTGTTGAGTGGGCTGAAGCTGCCAGTGGTATGAGAATGTCAGTCACCATTTCGCGCCTGATAGCTTTGTTGCGCAACAAGACTATCGGGTGCGAGATGGTGACCACGGTCAATTCAGATCGGTATTTCCATAGGTGGAATCATAGACCACAATGGTCTTCATGGTCGGCCTTCTTTCTGAAGCCATTTCGGGTGGCTGAACCCACTCAATTGACCACCCAGGTAGGATCAATACCCAGCGCCTCTTCCACCTGGACGCGACGAGTTGCTCGCACGCAGCGGACCTCGGCCCAGAGCGTTTTGAGCTGGACGTTGATCATTTTCATGCGCTGCGCCGCCGCGTGATCGCTCAGCGGGTGCTGGGCCAGTCGCAGGCGCAGCGCAGTGCGCTCCTCGCTTAACTGCTGGATGGTTTCGAGCAGCGCCTGCTGCCCATTGCCACCCTCTAAGAGACTATCGATCATGAACTCTTCGTACGGGCTGGGTTCGATACGTGTCGTTGTGGTGATCATAGATGACCTCCTCACCTCTCTGGTCTGCTTCTTGTCCTTTAGTCTACTGTTCACAGGTTACCAAAGTGGTAAGGGGAGATCACTCGGAGGTAACAAAACGTTGCCCGGATGGGGTAGCCATGCTCCAGTTCCTACGATGGGATGGCCGCTAACGGCGGGTGTGGGAAGCACAAAACCAGTTAGTAACAGTTTTATAACCTTCTGTAAGCCGTATCCCAATCTGCTTCTTCTATATTCTTCTGGAGGGGAATATGAAGTGCAATACAATGTGCGGCGCTCATGCCCCAGATAGCGCGCAGGGCTGCCTTGGCTTATCGCGGCGGGTGAAAGGACACATTGCTATGGTTGAACCATCTGTGTGGAGGAACGACTGGGCGATTCTGGAATCTCAGGATTTTCAGCAGTTGATCGACGCGCTTTTGAAGAGGGGATACTGTGTGCTTGGGCCAACGGTGCGCGACCGCGCTATTGTCTATGATGAAGTGAGATCAGCAACGGATCTACCCATTGGCTACACCGATGAGCAAGATGGCGGCATCTATCGGCTGAAGAAACGCGCAGATCGGGCGTTCTTCGGCTATGCGGTGGGGCCGCAATCCTGGAAACACTTTCTCTCTCCTCCTACACTTCGGCTCTGGCAGGCGCGTAAGGATGAGGGTGGTTTCCATCTGGAACAAGATGAGCAAGAAATTCCTAAATTCGCTTTCCTGGGGGTTCGCTCGTGCGAACTGCACGCTATCGCCATCCAGGACAAGGTATTTATGCACGGTCCGTATGTTGATCTGGTCTATCAAGCGCGCCGGGAACAGGCTCTGATTATCGCCATCAACTGCGCCCAGGCAGGAGGCACCTGCTTCTGTGTTTCCATGCAAACTGGACCCAAAGTAACTGACGGCTTTGATCTGGCTCTGACGGAGATATTGGATGGCGAGCGCCATTACTTTGTGGTCGAGGCTGGCACCGCTTTGGGAGGAGAGATTCTGGAGGAGCTTCCTCACCACAAGGCAACCGACCAAGAAAAAGCAGCCGCGGAGCAGACGGTGGAGCGCACTACCAGCCAGATGGGCCGAACCCTTGATACGACAGACATTAAAGAACTGCTCTATCGCAACCTGGAGCATCCCCGCTGGGACGATGTTGCCAGGCGCTGCCTGACCTGCGCGAATTGCACGATGGTCTGCCCGACCTGTTTTTGCACCACAGTTGAAGATGTCACCGATCTCACCGGGGAACTCGCCGAGCGCTGGCGCCGATGGGACTCCTGCTTCACGATGGATTTTACCTATACCGCTGGAAACAGCATTCGCGGTTCAACGAAAGCCCGCTATCGCCAGTGGATGACGCATAAGCTGGCAAGCTGGATTGACCAGTTCGGTACCTCCGGCTGTGTGGGGTGCGGGCGCTGTATTACGTGGTGCCCGGTGGGCATTGATATTACCGAAGAGGCTCGTGCGATCCGCAAAACCAGCGGCGCTGGTTCCTCTTCAGGAACGGAGGAGTAACCATGCGCGGATTCGATGCGCTGCTGCCAGAGCAGGTATTCTTTCAAGGCATGAGCCCCCACGCACTTGACACCATCGCGGGCTGCGCCTCCAATGTGCGCTTCGCCGCCGACGAATGGATTTTCCAGGAGGGCGAAGACGCCTCCAGGTTTTATCTACTTCGTCATGGGAAGGTGGCGCTAAAAGCCTTTGTGCCTGGGCGCGGAGAAGTGACCATCCAAACGATTGAAGCAGGTGACGTGCTGGGCTGGTCGTGGCTCTTTCCCCCCTATCAGTGGCATTTCGGGGCAAGGGCGCTGGAATTGACGCGAGTCATCGCCTTTGATGGGGCTTGCCTGCGGATGAAGGCGGAAGCCGACCATGATCTGGGCTACGAACTGCTCAAGCGTTTTTCTCAGACGATCATCGAGCGGCTTCAGGCCACCCGGCTCCAATTGCTCGATGTCTATGGCGTTCATGCGTGAGGTGAGATATGTCGGCAATACGAGCCAATCCGATGGCCCCCGATCCCTGGAGGATCGAGCGTATCCGGCGAGAAACGCCCGACACCTTCACGATGGAGCTTGGGCCGGTGGTAGGGGAAACTACCCGGCCTTTTGCGGCGGGGCAGTTCAATATGCTCTATGTCTTTGGCGTAGGTGAGGTGCCCATCTCGATCAGCGGCGACCCCACCAGGGGAACATCGCTGGTGCACACGGTTCGCGCGGTCGGGGCCGTCACCAGAGTGATGTGTGCACTGAAACGTCACGATGTGCTTGGGGTGCGCGGGCCGTTTGGCAGCCAGTGGCCCCTTCGGGAAGCCGAGGGCCTCGATGTGGTCATGGTGGCAGGTGGTCTTGGGCTGGCGCCGCTCCGCCCGGCCATCTACCAGATCCTGGCCCGGCGCACGCAGTATGGCCGGGTGGCGCTGCTCTATGGCGCGCGCACGCCTGCTGACCTGCTCTATCGTCGTGAGCTGTATCGCTGGGGTGCCCGCGCGGATATGGATGTGCAAGTCACGGTCGATCGTGGCGATAATGCCTGGCGTGGCAATGTGGGCGTGGTGCCTCGGTTTATCGCCACAGCGCAGTTTGACCCGCTCGATACGATGGCTCTGGTCTGTGGGCCGGAAATCATGATGCACTTCACGCTGCTGGAACTTCAGAAGCGCGGGTTAACGGCGGAGCAGATCTTTCTTTCCCTGGAGCGCAACATGAAGTGTGCGCTCGGGTTCTGTGGGCACTGCCAGTTCGGCCCGTTCTTCGAGTGCAAAGATGGTCCGGTGTTCCGCTACGATACGATTCAGCGGTGGTTTGGAAAGCGGGAGGTGTGATATGGCGCAACCTCATAAGCCAAAACTGGCCGTCTGGAAATTTGCCTCCTGCGATGGATGCCAGCTCAGCCTGCTTGACTGCGAGGATGAACTGTTGGAGATAGCCGGGCGAGTCGAGATTGCCTCATTTCCAGAGGCATCGCGTACACGCGTTAGCGGGCCATATGATCTTTCGCTGGTGGAGGGGTCGATTACCACGCCCCACGATGCCGGGCGGATTCAAGAGGTGCGCCGGGCTTCCAGGTTTTTGGTGACGATTGGCGCCTGCGCGACCTCTGGCGGCATCCAGGCGCTGCGGAACTTCAAGGATGTCAGGGAGTTTACATCCATCGTCTATGCCACCCCCAGTTATATTGAGACGTTGGCAACCTCAACGCCCATTGCTGACCACGTGCGGGTGGATTTTGAGTTGCGTGGCTGCCCCATCAATAAAGAGCAGTTGGTGGAGGTGATCAGCGCGTTTCTGCACGGGCGCAAGCCAAACACGCCGCCTCACAGCGTCTGCATCGAGTGCAAGCTGCGCAGCACAGTGTGTGTGATGGTCGCGCATGGCACGCCTTGCCTTGGCCCGGTGACGCACGCGGGCTGCGGAGCCATCTGTCCGGCGTATCACCGAGGGTGCTATGGCTGCTTTGGGCCGAAGGAAACCCCCAACACCGCATCGCTAAGCCGCCGCTGGGATGAACTGGGAGCCTCTGGGCAAACGCTCCTGCGCGTCTACCGCAGCTTCAACGCCCAGGCTGAAGCCTTCAGAGAAGAGAGCAACGTCTATGAACAGTAAAACGATCAAAGTAGATATGCTAGCTCGCGTTGAAGGCGAGGGCGCGCTGTATGTGCGGCTCAAAGGTGATCAGGTCGCCGATGTCAAGTTCAAGATCTTCGAGCCGCCACGCTTCTTTGAGGCGCTGTTGCGCGGGCGCAGTTTTGCAGATGCGCCCGATATTACCGCCCGCATCTGCGGCATCTGCCCGGTCGCGTATCAGATGAGCGCGGTACACGCGATGGAGGATGCGTTTGGCGTCCAGATCGATCCGCAGATTCGCGCGTTGCGTCGGCTGCTTTACTGCGGCGAGTGGATCGAGAGCCATACGCTTCACGTCTTTATGCTGCACGCCCCTGATTTTCTCGGCTATGCCGATGTGGTGCAGATGGCGAAAGATCACCCGGTGGTAGTCAAGCGGGCGCTGGAGTTGAAAAAAGTTGGTAACGCGGTCATCACGCTGCTGGGAGGCCGAGCCATCCATCCGGTGAATGTGCGCGTAGGTGGGTTCTATAAGGTGCCTTCAAAGCGGGAGCTTGCCCCCCTGGCCGAGCAACTGAAGTGGGCACGCGATGCCGCGCTGGAAACCGTGCGCTGGACGGCGGGCCTGCCCTTCCCGGATTTTGAGCAGGACTATGAGTTTGTCGCCTTGCAGCACCCGAAAGAGTATCCCTTTAACGAGGGTCGGTTGGTTTCGAATAAAGGCTTGAATATTGCCGTTCGTGAGTACGATGAGACCTTTGTGGAGGAACATATCCCCTATACGAACGCGCTGCATTCCCGGCTCAAGGCGCGCGGCGCTTACTTCGTGGGGCCGCTGGCGCGCTACAGCTTGAACTTTGACAGGCTTTCGCCGCTGGCGCAGGAGGCAGCGCGGGCGGCTGGCTTGGGAACGATTTGCCAGAACCCATTTGAGAGTATCATCGTGCGCAGCATCGAGATTCTGTATGCCTGTGACGAGGCGCTGCACCTCATTGATGCGTATGAGATGCCAGAGCGGCCTGCGGCTGAAATCCCGCCGTGCGCTGCGACCGGCTACGCCTGCACCGAGGCGCCGCGCGGCATGCTCTATCATCGCTACCAGCTTGATGAAACTGGGCAGATTCTAGATGCGAAGATCGTGCCGCCAACCTCACAGAACCAAAAAATCATCGAGGATGACCTGCGCCGGTTCATTCCGCAGGTGCTTCAGCTTCCTGAGGAGCAGCTTACCTGGCGCTGTGAGCAGACCATCCGCAACTATGACCCCTGTATTTCATGCGCCACGCATTTCCTGAAGCTGCATATCACGCGCGAATAAGGGGGACGCTTGCCGCAGCTTATCCTCATTATCGGAATTGGGAATGAATATCGAAGCGATGATGCCGTTGGCTTGGTGGTGGCACGAGCACTCCAGGCCAGAAAGCTCTCAGGTGCTTCAATTCTGGAAGCCACCGGTGAGGGGATTGCTTTGATGGAAGTCTGGAAGAGCAGCGATGCGGTCATTCTAGTAGATGCCGTGGCATCGGGCGCGCCAGCGGGCACGATTCATCAACTGGATGTCCAGACCAGCCCCATTTCGCCTGATTTCTTTGCGCTCTCAACCCATGCCTTTGGAGTCGCCCAGGCCATCGAGCTGGCCCGCGTCCTGGGCGATCTTCCTCCACGTCTTGTAGTGTATGGGATCGAAGCCAGGCGGTTTGTTGCTGGAACGGGTCTCTCGCCTGAAGTGGAACGCGCAGCGCATGCGACAGTTGAAAGAGTCGCCCGGCTTGCTCAAAGCTGGCTGCAATCTTAACCAGTCACGAATATATTTCCGTTGCTGTCAATGCACAGCGGGACGGAGGAGAGTGGCAGATTGGTCAGACCAGCTAAGTAGTTGGACAAAATAAGGTAGAACTGGTAGACTGATCTCCAGCAAAGGAGGGGTGCCGATGGAGATCAGGCTCACCGAGCCAGAAAGCCTGGAGCTTGCTCAAGCGACCACCGCTGCGCGGCAGGTCCGACAATG
>DATBHW010000012.1 GCA_036557285.1 Ktedonobacterales bacterium | reverse complement strand
TCAGAAAGAGCAGCACGCTCCCGCGAAACACGATGGGTTAAAAAATAAATTCAATAAGAGCACGGACAAGAGCAGGAGGCTCCCATAGTGGTTCACTGCTATCTCAGGGCACTCTCCTCACCTCGTTGCGCAACCCGTGGGAGATACGTAAAGAGTTAGTGGTTCGCCAGCCCGCGTTCAACGACCCACGCCGCGATTTGTGCCCGCGAGGTAAAACCCAGCTTCCCCAGAATGTTGTTGACATGCCCTTCAGCAGTGCGTTCGCTGAGGACCAGCAGCTCGGCAATTTCCCGGCTCGTTTTGCCTTGCGCAATGAGCGCGGCGACTTCGCGTTCACGGGCCGTCAACCCGCCAAACGCCAGCCGGGCAGCGACACGTGGTGGCAGTGGCTTCTCCGGCGGGAAAGCGCCAAGCGCCGCGTGTTCGAAGTGGTCGCGCAGCGCAGGCTCATCAATGGTGGTCGCCAGTTCCTCAACGAGGTGACGGCCTGCCGCGTATTCCTGCCGGGCCTGCTCTGCGCGTCGGAGGCGGTAATAAGCGTGCCCAAGTGCGCGATGGATGGTCCAGAGCACAGGCCGGGCATTCCGCTCCACAGCTCCTCGTCGGGCCTTCTCTAATACTGCTGCTGCTTCCTCCACACGCGCCAGTCCTAGCAGTGCCTCGCCTTGGAGTTTCAGCAGATGCGGAATGGGCTGTGCGGACTCATCTGGCGCCTTCCCAGAGATGGAGGCCAACAGATGCTCGGCGATTGAGAGCGCAGGGCCAGGTTGGCCCTGGGCCAGGAGCAGTTCCCCCCAGACCAACGTCATCTGCCGCTCTGCCATAGTGTGGGGGGGCTGGTCCGGTGGTATGACCGCCTGGAGCGCAGCCTGGGCTGCAGGGAGATCGTGGTTCAGGAGATGGGCACGTCCCTGGAGTGCTGCAATGCTGCCTGTCCAAAAGGCGGAACCAAACTGCTGTGCCAGCGCCATCGCCGCTTCCAGTCTGGGCAGCGCCAGAGCAGGCGCGAGCAGCAGCACATAGGCGTGCCCCAGAGCGTAGGTGGTGGCAACCGTCCACTGCTGATGCTCTATCTCCTTGGCGATGCGGCGGGCCTCGTGTGCGTGGGCCAGCGCCGGGCCAAACTCCCCAAAAGCGAGCAAGGTATGCGCCAGGGCATTCCCCGCGAAGGCTTGCCCGGAGAGCGACTCGATCTGGCGAGCCAGGCGCAGCGCCTCGGAGGCATCGTGCACACACGCATCCCGTGTCCTCAGGGGGCTAAACGACGTTTCGCTGGACCCCGGCATGGACTGGACCGCGCGCATAGCAAGGCTTGACATCAGGCTGGGCGTGTCATCCAGATGACGGAACAGGGCAACTGCCTGCCTAAGCTGCTCCACCGCTTTGACCCGTTCCCCACACATCCCGTAGGCTGTGCCGAGCAGGTCAAGCGTTTCCGCCATCCCCTGGGTATCGTGCTGGTCCTCAAACAGCTTGAGTGCGGCGTGATGCGTGTGTACCCCTTCCTCAAGGTGTCCGGTATTCACAAGCCAATTGCCCAAGCGATTGAGGCTACGCGCCTGGAGGGTGGGGTCAGCCAGCCGTTCAGCCTGGTCAAGCGCTTGACGGAACCAGGCTCCCGCCTGGGCGTAATCACGCTCGGTCCACAACACGCCGAGCGCCAGCAGACACCGCCATTCCAGCAGGCTCTCCGAAGTCGTCTGGGCGATAGCTAAGGCACGCTCGTAATCGCTCTCGGCGCGGGCAAATTCTCCAAGGACCGCATACGCCTGTCCTCGTGCAAGATATACCTTGCCTGGTGGGGCGCCAGGCATATGCTGGGCAGCCTCTACCGCGCGCGTCAGGTAGTGGATGGCCGCGCGCGGCGCGTGCAGCGTCAAGACCTGATCTCCCATCTCTTGCGTGTAGGTCAGCGCCTGCTCCCACATCCCGGCCTCATAGCAATGCGCCGCCAGGTCTCCCAGGTAGCGCTCGCGCAGGGCGGGCGAAGTGGAAAGCTGTTCCAGTATGTCGGCCAGGGTTCGATGCAGCGCCTGACGCTCGCGCACCAGCAGCGCGCTGTAGATCGCTTCTCGAATCAGCGCGTGTCGAAAGGCAAACTGGTCTGCTGACTCCTCCACGACAAGTTGGGCCGCCATCGTCTCCTTCATCAGCGCCAGCAGGTGGTTCTCATCACCGTGCAGCGCCTGTTGCAGCACAGGAAAGTCGAAGCGCCGTCCGGCGACGGCTGCCAGCGTCAAGACCTGCTTTGCTCCAGCACTCAACTGTTCCGTCCGTTGGTGGACCGTCTCCTGTACACTGCGTGGGATGAAAGCGCCCCCAAAAGCCTCGCGTTTCTCTACCCGACGGACCCACCTTCCCTCCACAGACTGAAGTTCTCCAGTGGCAATGAGCGATTTGAGCAGCTCCTCCACGAAAAAGGGATTACCCTCGGAGAGGGTAAAGAGCGTGTCCAGGAGGTCGGCATCGACTGGGTATTCCCCTGCCAGGATAGCACGCACCATGTCATCAACCTCGCTGCGGGAGAGCGGCCTCAGGGGAAATTCCTGCGTCAACCGTTCACGATCAAGCTGGGTCAGCCAGTGCCGCAGCCCGGGATGAGGCGCCTCACTGCGATAGGTGACGAGTAAGAGCAGCGGGAGGTGTCGAGCGCGGCGGGCCAGGTGCAGCAAAAACTCCAGGCTGAGGTCATCACTCCAATGCACATCTTCCACCACCAGGAACACCGGCTGGTGTGTCGCTTGCTCCGTCAGGAAATGCGTCATGGACGCGAAGAGCCGTCGCTGCTCCTCTGCTGGATCACCCAATGGTGCGGGAAAGGAGGTTGCCAGGTTGGGGAAGAGCAGCGCCAGGTCAGGCAGCAGGCGAGAGAGCGTCGAGACAAAGGCGCGCGTGTGGTCAGAGAGGGCGGTTGGGGCAGAGTAGGCAAAAAACGTCCGAAAGAGGTCCAACAGCGGCGCGTAGGGAGCCGCGCTGTCCCCCTGGAAACAGTGCCCCTCCAGAAGGAGAAAGCCCTGGTGCGCGGCATAGTTTTTTGCCTCAGCGACCAGACGCGACTTGCCAATGCCCGCTTCCCCACTGATCAGGATCGCCTGCCCCTTGCCACTCCGCTTCCGCTCCACGAGTCCTTGCAAGGCACTGAGGTCGCGTTGGCGACCAATGAAGAGGGGACAGACCACGGTCCTTGGAAATGCTCTGGTCATAAAGATCGCTCCCCTTGAACCATGCTGCTCCAACGCGCGTTAAGGTACCCGATCAGGGAGGAGCACGATCTTTCAGAGGCCACCGAGGGACCGCTGTGTCTTAAGATGATCGACGTGTGTCAAGCTTACCTGTATACCTCCACGGCAGTATAGCATACAGAAGGGAGTTTCCCCAAGCGAGTACAGACGTGTGCTTTTTACCGCCGTCCGCAGGACTCGCAGCGTCTCCTCCATTCCTCCCAAGGAGAGAATCAATTCAGAGCGTGGTCGAGGATGAGGCGCTTGTGGTAAGACCCACGCCCTGCGGCGCATAACCCCCACTTGAACGCGAGTGGCGTAAGCCTGAGCGCTGCTTTGAGGAGTCCCCTTCCAGCAGCGTCGTAGACAAGAGCGCGAAGTCACACAGTTGGGATGTTGCCTCATCCCAGCCCCGCCTCTCTGGCGCGAAGGATGGCCTGCGTGCGATCAGCCACCTGCAACTTGCTGATGATGTTGGAGACATAGTTGCGCACCGTATGGGAACTGAGGACCAGCCGACTGGCAATCTCGGCATTTTTGGCGCCCTGGGCCAGCAAAGCCAGAATCTCGCGCTCGCGCTCGCTCAGTTCCGGGAAGACCTGAGGCAGCGTCACCAATCGGATCTGAGCAAAGAACTCCAGCAGCCGTCGGGCAATAGCCGGGCTAAAGATGGCCTCGCCTGCGCCAACAGCGCGGATGGCGCGCAGCATCTCGGCATGGGTGGCGCCTTTGAGAATGTAGCCCCGCGCTCCGGCGCGCATCGCGGCAAAGACGGCACTCTCCTCCTCAAACATGGTCACCATCAGAATCCCAATCTGCGGGCTTGCCTGCAAAATCTGGCGCGTGGCCTCGATGCCAGTGATGCCGGGCATCTTCAGGTCCATCAGGATCACATCGGGCTGGAGACTCGCTGCCAGGGTCATCGCTTCCTCGCCGGTGGTGGCCTCGCCTAGCAGTTCGAGATCGGGCGCGGTCGAGAGCAGGGCCCGCAGCCCATCGCGGAAGAGCACATGGTCATCAGCCAGGAGGACCGTCAGCGGCTCTGGGATCCCGCCTTCGGTAGCACGAGTCATCGGATCACCTCTTTCTCCAACACGGCTGGCGCTGTGAGCGGGTGTCCCCCTGCCGGGGCGCTCCCTACTGCGGACAGGGGGAGACGCGCCCGGACACACGTTCCCCTGGTTGGCAGGGATTCGACCAGGCAGGTGCCGCCCAATTCTTCGGCACGCTCGCGCATAGAGCGTAACCCGACCCCCGCCTGGCGGCTGGGTGGCAGTCCCACCCCATCATCTTCGATCTCCAGGCAGAGCGCCTCCCCCAGGCCCAGGCGAATCAGACAGGTTCGCGCCGCTGCATGGCGGACGACGTTGGCGAGGGCTTCCTGGACGATGCGGTAGGCCGCCACCTCCACGGCGGCGGAAAGCTCTGGCAGGTGGTCGGGGACTTCGACGGTGATACGCAGCCCACCAGCACTGCCCGTCTGACCTGCTGCTGTCCTCTGAAGGTCATACTGCGCCGCGTGGGCACGCACGGCGGCAGCCAACCCCAGGTCATCCAGCGCGGGAGGGCGCAGATTGTAGACCAGCCGCCGAAGGTCGTCCATGACTCCTTCCAGGTGGGCTTCGACGGTCGTCAACAGCTCCGAGGCCGTCGCCGGGTCGTGCGCCAGGAGGGCGCGCGCCGAGCCGACCTGGAGCAGGAGCGCGCCCAGGGTTGGCCCCAGCCCATCATGCACATCGCGGCGGAGGCGCCTCCGCTCCTCTTCCCGCGCGGTGACCAGCCGTTCACGGGAGTGCTGGAGATCGACCGTCAAACGCTCTAGATCGGTCGTCAGCCGCACCGCCTGCACCGCCACCCCCGCCTGGCGCGCCAACTCGTTCAGCAGCCGCAGGTCGGTGGGTGTCAACGGTTCGCCTGGCGCGCGTGGGGCCAGGAGCAACTGCCCGATGAGGTCGTGATGATAGATCAGTGGCAAAGATACGAGTTCCCCTCGGGCCGTGCCCGCAGAGGCGGCAAGCGTGAACGCCTCGTCCTGCTTCACGCTAAGGGCGACATAGGGAAGTTTGAGTGCCTCTCTGACGGTCTCCACAATGGCCGGCAGGACCGCCCCAGGCGCCAGCGGTGCCTCCAGGCGGCTTCCCAGGCGAGAGAGGACGGTATACGGCTCGTCCCGCTCGCCATAGAGCAAGTGGTTGACCCCGCGTTGGAGGCGCGCGCGCAGCGGGTGGAAGAGCACGGCCACTAAACCAGTTGCCAGGAGCACGATGAGCCCATTGCCTTGTGTCTGGAACAGCGCCCCCAGGGCACCAACAACCAGGACGTAGAGGGTGACCACGCTCGCGGTGAGCGCACTGTACACCAGCGTGCGGTTGATGAGGAAGTCAATGGCGTACAGCCGGTATTTGAAGATCGCGAGGCCAGCGGCTAGCGGTAGGGCCAGCCAGCTGCCATCCACTCCCAGCCGCAGCAGGCTCTCCAACGCGGGTGGAGCACTGTGTAGCCTGTAGATGACCAGCCCCTGCGCAAGCCACAGCGCGACCGTGATGGCGCCGACGTAGATGACCCATTTGATTTGCGCGCGCTCCTCCCCTCTGGACCGGCGCAGCCGCAGGAGCAAGCTGAGCGCCGCGGGGAGCAGGAGTAGGGGACCGACGACACTCAGGACCGCATTGAGCAGTGTGGGGAGGGGACTACTAAGAGCTGCGACAAAGAGCGGATTGGCAACGGCTGGCCTCCCGATGAAGTTGTTGCCGAGCGGACCAGGCTGCAAAGCGACCAGGGGACACTGGAGGGCGAGTATCCCGACCACGAGCCAGCCCAGGACGCGCCAGCGCGCCGAGAGGGGTTGGCCCGTGGGAAAGAGCAGGGGCAGGAAGAACAGGAGCAGGCTGATCGTCACCATCCAGTCCCAGTTTTGGAACCAGCCTGCCGCCAGTCCTCCCGGCAACGTGCCAGGGGCCACCAGCAGCGCGTCGAGCGCGTAGTAGCCAGCGAAGCTATCGACCGCGCCCATCAGGCCAATCGTGCAGAAGAGCCAGCCGAGGCGGTGCCCAGGGCGGCGCGTGACGATGAGCGCGCCCAGCGTCGCGAAGGCAAGCTGTGTCAGGATGAAGCAGGCATCCTCCACGAACCTGAGCGCGAACGGCAGCGCGTCCGGCAGTGCAGCGTGCACCGGGACGAGCAGCGGGGTGTACCCAAGCGATAGGACGACGGTGCCGGTCCAGAGAACCCAGGCAAGTCGGGCAAGTATCCGGGTGTGCATCGCTCCACCTCCAGAGGCAGTACCCTTCGCGCGACCCACGCCGCGCGGACGTGAGTGGGCCCATCCGCGAACCAGGGGTCTCAAGATGAGTATACACCTTCAGCACTACTCGACCAGCGCCCTCTTCCTCAGCGGATGTTGGTGCGGCTGCCGCAGCAGCCGCACCAACACGGCTCCGGTGATGGCTCCACTAAGGAGGCCCGCCAGCGCCCCACTCAGGCCCCAAGCCTGAGCAGAGGGCAACCCCCAACCCAGTGCTCGGGCGACCACCACCATCACCAGAAACGCGAGCCCATTCGCCACGAAGAACATCACTGCTGACGCCAGCACCCACCATCCGGCCTGCTCCACCTGTCTGCGCAGCACCAGCCATTGTAGGAGGCCAGGAAGCATCACCAGGGCGACTCCACTTCCCAGAAACGTGACCACGAGGCCCGCCAACCCGGCATCAGGCCCCACCCCGGTCATCGCCCCACCCACCGACCCGGCCAGACTTCCGCTGACGGCGCCACCTACCATCCAGCCACCTCCAGTCGCTATCACCCACCAGCCAGAGTGGGCGAGGGCGTGCCGCAGGGCGATTCCCTGAGTGAGGCCAATCGCCGCCCCCTGGACCCCGAAGGCGATCATGGTCGTCACCCCCAGGGCCAAGGCCCCGAGCAGGGGAGAGGTCACGTCATCGAAGCTCGTTTCCCCGCCGCTAATGACGGCCCCACTCACGGCCCCGCCGAGGAGGGAGCCGAGCGTCGTGGCGAGTAGCCAGCAGAGCCAAAAACGCCGTTCAGCCGTGGTCAATCCGGTTGGCATGACACACCCCTTCGCACGATTAGGACACCGCTGCCACCGCGCGCTGCCTCGCCAACCCCCGCTGCTCCGCCCAGAGGGTGTAGCCCATCCACACCAGCCCGGCGCCGAACGCGATGTCCGCGATAGACGGAAGGGGGATGAAGCCTTTCACGACAAACAAGGGCGGGAAGAGGATGAAGAGCACCGCCGCCCAGCGGGGAAACACCTTCGCCCGCAGTGATGCCACACCAAAGAGCAGGAACCCCAGGAGGGCCAACGCGAAGGGGAGAATCAACCCGACGAGTCCCGGCAACAGCGAGAACTGCGTTCCGCCGGCATCCAGGAAGGCGGGCGCTACCTTGGCAAACCCTGGCGCTAAAAGGAAGTAGCCCCAGATGGTGCCAAAGACCAGGGTGATGCCCACGAAGGACAGTAGGAAGGCGATGAATCCCAGCACCCCAGTCTCTTTGGCCTGGCGACTATACAGCCCCACAAGCGCCCAGAGCAGGAATACTTTGGCAACCCAATTCACCACTTGCTCGATGACCCAGGTATTCGTGGCAGCCTGTTGACTGAAGGACAGAGACGACGGTTGGATGAACGGCTGGCTGGGGGGAAAGAGCAGGAAATCCAGGACAGCAAACAGAGCCTCGAGTACCCCAGCCACGATAGCAGTCAGACCACTCCAACAGAGCAGTGTGCGGGCAGTCATGAGACGGACCTCCTTGATTTGGCCCCGCACGGAGGCCACAACCACTTGCGGATGCGAACACGCGGCGCACCCGGAAAAACGGTTTCTGGAGAGAGTCTAGCAGGAGGGGTGTCCCACGATCTTGGGACAACGACCCGATTTTTGTCCCTTTCTGGTTAGGACGACAACGCTCATCTCCCTGTCGACACCGTTTGCTCACCTCATAACCCACCGGATGGGCAATGAAATCACCGCAAGTAGACGTGAACATGGCTAAAGGGCTTCGCCTGCCCTTCCTCCTGGCAAGCTCGGCCTTCGATGTTCCTCTTGCTCGTTCTTGATGCGTGGTTTTGCCAGTGGACCCACCGGTTTACGACATTGGACATCTCTGTGTTGCTTATGATAGGAAGCAACCGCACCCTTCGACAAGATGGGGGCGATGTGGACAGGTTACCAAAGTGCAAGGCTGTGATAAACTAGGGGTATGATTTTCTCTGAACCGCGCGATCTCAGATTGATCACTGTTCGTCGTGGCGGAACCCTGAGCGATCCCAATCACCATCTGCTGGCACTCTGGGCAGCCGCCTGCGCGGAGCATGTACTGCCTTTCTTTGAGGAAGTGCAACCCGAAGATGCTCGTCCACGTCAGGCCATTGAGCAGGCTCGGGCATGGGCACGCGGCGAGATCAAGATGTCTCAGGCTCGTGCGGCGGGTGGTCACGCGATGGCGGCGGCCAGGGATCTGAGCGGAGCGGCGCGACAGGCGGCCTATGCTGCTGGTCAGGCGGCGGTCGTGGCGCATGTGGCCGCTCACGAGTTGGGTGCGGCAGCCTATGCCATCAGAGCCGCGCAAGCGGCAGCCCCTGAAGACGCACGCGAGCAAGCTGGCCGTCAGGAGTGCCAGTGGCAGCGCGACCAGCTTCCCAAGGAGATCCGGGAGCTGGTGCTTGATGACCAGCGTTTGCGCAATGCGGTGTGCTGGGGTGTGTTTGCTTGGTAACCACCCTGCGCCAGCGCAGAACGCCTCTCCTCTTTGGCCTCATGTGTTGACCGATACTGGCGCCACAGGAGAGAGGGTATCAATCTGCTATCAGCGGTATATGAGTAAAGTATATAGGCGCGTTTGTATGAGGATAGACGTATGACGATGACCAACAATGCCATCTCCGGTGGGGTTGTCCACGCATTGCCAGAGGACTTACGGAACACCCTCGCTTCTGACGCGGAGGCGCTCGCGGCCTGGAAGGATCTGACGCCTCTTGCACGCAATGAATGGATCTGCTGGGCGATCTCCGTGAAAAAACCAGAAACCAGAAGGCAGCACGTGGAACGGGTGCGCACGGAACTCAAAGAGGGCATGCGCCGACCTTGTTGTTGGATAGGCTGCATTCACCGGACGGATAAGCCCATGAGTCCTTCGGTACAGTATGTGCTTAACAGACAATCTAAAAAGTCATCATAAACAGCAGAGTATTCCATCATGAGCAAGATAAGAGAAGTTTTCTTCTTGCTCCGCTCGTAAAATAGAGATACGCGCGCATGGCAAGCATATCTTCGCTCTCCATCAGTCATCCCGCATGCCAGCGGGAGAGCAAAGAAAGGAGACACCGATGAACACACGTGATCAGCACCATTTCACGACAGACCTCGATACTGCTGCACTGCCTGCGGTGGTCGACCGGTCCACCTGGCAGGCAGAACTGGACACGCTGCGGGTACGGGAAAAGGCGCACACCCGCGAAGGGGATGCGATCGCGGCAGCTCGCCGACGGCTGCCGATGGTGGAGGTGGACCCCACCATCCAGCTGGTCGGCCCGCACGGACCGGTCCCACTGCTGGAGGTCTTCGAGGGCCGGCGACAGTTGATCGTCTACTTTCACATGTGGCACACCGGTCAACCTGCCGAAGCCCAGTGCGAGGGCTGCACCTTCTCCACCACCCACATCAACGAGCTGTCTTATCTGCACTCGCGGGACGTCACCTACGCCACGTTCTGCGAAGGCCCCTACGAGGAGAGCTCGCGTTATCGTGACTTCATGGGCTGGACCATGCCCTGGTACTCGCTGCCGCAGGACGCCGTGGACCAGCTGGTCGCAGACCGGCA
This sequence comes from Ktedonobacterales bacterium, assembly GCA_036557285.1. Lineage (NCBI taxonomy): Bacteria > Bacillati > Chloroflexota > Ktedonobacteria > Ktedonobacterales > Ktedonobacterales bacterium. The sequence continues at coordinate 140,550 of DATBHW010000012.1, read as the reverse complement.
CTTCGGCATCCTGGTCAGCTATCTCCGAGACGGTGACCAGGTCTTCGAGACCTACTGGACCACAGGCCGCGGCAATGAAGTGATGGCGCCGTCATACGGACTTCTGGATCTGACCGTCTATGGCCGGCAGGAGTTCTGGGAGGACTCGCCCGAGGGCTGGCCGCAGGGGTGGGATTCCAAAGGTGACCAGATGCGGTTGGACGGACGTCCCACCGCCCAGTGGTCCCGGCTTGCAGCCGGACGCTCCGACGACCTCAGCACCAGGGACACCGCCACCGCCCCACACGGCGGCCAAAACGAGCCGAGCGCCTCGTGATCACCACCGGCGCGGCGGTGGCGTGCAGCGCGGCGGCCAGATCACGGAGCATGCGCGGGGTCGTGACGAAGGAATCGGGTAAGCAGTAACATAGAAATTCATGAAACACACCACGTCAGACTACTCATTGTTGCGCAGGAGGTACCCATGAACCGCGTTACTGGTATTGGTGGCATCTTCTTCAAAGCCACTGACCCGAAGGCACTGCAAGCTTGGTACAAGCGACACCTCGGCATCAATGTGCAAGACTGGGGAGGCGCCGCCTTCGATTGGACTGACGCAGGTGGAAAACCGGTCGGTGGAACAACGGTCTGGTCCATCATGCCCGCCGAGGGTGACGCTTTTGCTCCAAGCACAGCTTCCTTTATGGTGAACTACCGAGTAGCCGACCTCCGCGCGCTACTCAAGGCTCTCAGGGAAGAGGGCTGCAACGTATTGGACAAGTTCGACGACTCGGAATACGGGAAGTTCGGCTGGGTCATGGATCCAGAAGGCAACAAGGTCGAGCTATGGGAGCCGCCTGCTAGCCAGTAGAGCCGAACACACACCTCGAGTGGGACGAGCAAGCCACTACGTCAGCCACCTAGCTTACCTAGAGTAAGAAAGCTCGGCTGCCATGCCACCGAGAGAAGTTAGTCCCCGATCAAAAACGCCTTCCACCCTCCGTGCGCGCGGGCCGCTGCCTGTAAGTAGCCGGTGAACGCTGGCCACCACAGGAGGTCGTTCGTCAGAATGACCAGCCCAAAGCGCAGGGGGAGCTGGCCGGTTGTCGCAGCCCATAGGAACCCCAGCGGCCCCAGGATCTTGCCCAGCATCCCCACCAGGATCAGGTGCCCGTGGCTGCTGGGGCGCCGTGCCGCCCACGCATAGCCAGGAGCGTAGACCAGCACGAACATGCCCACCACTTGCCAGAGCGGCAGGTACGACGGCAGCGGCATGGCTAGCAGGCGGAAGAGGGCCTCCGGGAAGAGGATGGTGAGGGAACCCCAGAGCAGGTTGTAGATGGCCGCCGCGTACAGCCACGGACGGAAGCGCGCCAGTGCCTTCTCGGACCCATCTTGGCTCATGCCTGCCGACCCTCCTTTGGCTCCTTGCGTACCTGGAAACGCCCGGTATAGCCGAAGATCGCTCCCAGCCAGGGATGCCGCACCACGAGATCAACCGCAATCCGCTGGCTCTGCGCCGCCAGGGCCGTCTCGCTCACCTGGACCTCCACCGCGGCCCAGCGCGGAAGCGTGATCCGAAACCTGCCCACCCCAAGCCGCATGCCCTCGGTGATGATGCGGATGGTGGCAGGCGGGTCAAAGGTCACATTCCAGACGACCTCCAGCACGCCACCTGGACGCACTCGCTCCACCACCCGAGCGAGTCGGGGATCAAACACCATCGTCGCATCGAATCGCCTGGGCGTGCGGAACCGAAACGTGCGACGCCACGTCTGGGCGCCACAGGCGTACTCATTGGGCAGCCCCTCAATGATCATCGCCGCCTGGATGTTGCTGCCCTGCTCCGGGAAGAGGATGTCGAACACGGCGAGTAAGCGAAAAAACGGCCACAACCAGAACGGTTGGTGCCAGATTCGATCCATCGAACCCTCCAGCACCACGCGTTCGTCGTCTGCGGGCCGCAGCAGGTACTGCTCGCGTAGCACCTCTGGCAGGGCATCGGCTGCCGCGCCCAGGACCGGAAAAAAGGGCGACGCTGCCCGCATTGGGAGCAGTGTCGTCCGCTCGTTGTGCCCATGCGTGAGACACCGACGCAGCGCGGCCTCCAGCTCTGGAGCGCGAAACGTGTATCCCTGCGCGGTGGCGACTGCCGGGACCGCCCGACGGCCATGCAGCAGGAGGTCGGCTTGTTCCCCCAGCGCCAGCCGCAGTATCGCTGCTGGGGTGCGCAGCGCGCTGGGACGCCGCAACACCCTCCCCAAGGCATGTGCCACCTGCTCTTGCGGGCGCACGTCTGGAGCCACCACGTTCACGGGGCCTGAGATCGCCTCGGTCTCCAGCACCCACTGGTAGAGACCCACCACGTCATCGAGATGCACCCAAGTAAACCACTGCTTCCCGTCCCCCAGAGGACCGCCAACAAACAGACGAAAGGGCGCGGCCAGCAGGTGCAAGGTCAGCGCATCAGGAGAGAGGACCACCGCCGTGCGCATCACGACCACCCGCACCCCCAGCGCCTCTGCGGCGGCGGCAGCACGCTCCCAGTGCTGGCACAATCGCCCGAGAAAGGTATCCCCAGGCGAAGAGCCTTCCGTGAGGGCCTCCTCACCACGGTGCCCGTAGACGTCGATCCCCGAGGCGTTCACCAGCGTGCGCGGGCGCAGGCTCGGGGCCACGCGCTCGATGGCCTGGACCAGCGTTTCGGTGGCGCACAGGCGGCTGCTCACCAGATCCGCCTGGCGCCTGGTGGTCCACCGTCGGCTCCCGATATTGGCGCCCGCCAGATTCACCACCGCATCTGTGCCAGTGAGCACATCGACCAGGGCGTCATCAGGCTGGCGGGGGTTCCAGTGCATGGAGCGCAGCAATCCCCCAGGAGCCGTGCGCTCTACAGGCGTGGCGCGCGTCAGCGCGGTGACGGTATGTCCATCTGCGACCAGCGCGAGGCTCAGGTAGCGTCCGATGAAGCCGGACCCCCCGGCGACGACGATCCGCATCACCAGCCTCGATCCAATGCGAATCGCTCGGTTTCTGTTTGCGACGCCATTCCCTGCTCCCTTCCTCACGAACGGATTAAGACTCTTGCAAGCATAGTTGATGGCACAGCGAAAAGCAACCCTGTTGGGCTTGAACGAGGACGAGGGAGGCGAGGAGCCTCCAGCAGCGGGTCCAGGGGAAGGAGAGGACGACAAAATGGGGGTCAACGAGGAGAGTAAAAAAATTGGGGCCAGTCCAGGACTGGCCCCGTGCGGTGGAGATGGGGGAGAGTCGAACTCAGGCCCAGCTATTCAGGATCGTTCAAGATCATCCAGAAAGCCAGGTAAATAGCGGGTTCGGAAGGCTGTTCTGTTCACGATGGTTCAGGATCGTTCAGCGGTGTGGGGGTCAAAATGGGGGTCAAAACACACACCGATAGCTTGCTATTTTCTTATTATCTGATCATTAGCGTATTGGCTGTGTTAGGATGTCAATGTTGAACATCGTTACTATCACTATTATGAGGTTGCTTCCTAAGTTTGGGAAGCATCTCCCGAAACGCTTCTATCTCTTGCTCAAGAGAGATGCCACTAAGGGCAAGTAATTGGGTCTCTAACTCAATGTTCTGAAGGTGTTCGCTTAGTTGCTTATTCGGTTCCAACTCAATCGGCTCCAACCGATTCAGCAGTGTCGTTGGGGAGGTAAGCTTCGACTTTTCTTGGGCATGTTCTCGGGCCATTCTGAGGACCTCTTTTCAGTTTGTTGGAGGAGGAAGCTAAAAAAGCTGCTGAGCCTTGCTAAGCAATTCCTTCTCTGTGTGGAGAAGGGTTTGGACGGTCTGCTTCAGGGCTTCATTCTGGTCTCGCAAGCTCTCGACAAGGCGCTTCACTTCTGGTGGTATCTGTCCCCCCTTATCTGACTGCATCAGTTCTTCCAGCTTCACCAGGAGCAAGGCGGCGTGAGTGCTGTATTCCTCCACCGTTGGCTCGCGCTCCCTTCTGGTAGCAACTTGAAGTTTTCTTTCTCCCAGAAGAGTCTCTAGTTCCCCTGTCGCTTTCATCGTCTCCAGCACCCGCTGGCGCATGGCCTCACGTTCAGCAAGCGGTACGCTGGAGAAGCGCATGTACTGCTCAAGCAGATCGAAGTAGGTTTTTTGCCAGCTTGCCCGGCGCTTCTCTTGAGTCTCATGTCGGGTCAACGTCTCCTTCACGAAGCTGCTTCCGACACGACCTTGAACCAGTTGGAGCAGTTCAATACCTTTCTTTTGCTTGCTCTGATCAGCGCTCACATAATAATAGAATAAACCAAGCATGGCGCAGCCTTCATCAAAGTCCTCGGAAGATTCCAGGCTCTTCTCTAATTCGGCTTCTATCTTTTCCAGCACGCTCTGCCAGCCTTTATCTGGTGCCTGGCTCAAGCGCTCACGTAAATCGCGCAATTGAGCCAGGGCACCCAGAAAGTGCAGATCACGACTGAATAACGGGCTGATCCGTCCCTGGTTCGTTTCTTGAGAAACAAGCATGGACCGCAGCAGCTGTTCCAGCAGAGATTGGCCTGGCTGAGTGAAGAAGTTCCTTTTCTGGGCAAGTGCGGCAGTTGCCTCATCAGCCGCTTTGAGGCTGGTTAACGTTTCAGCATAGCGCGCCTGCTGGAACGAGAGGAGGGCGCTACCGACCAGGCACAGCCCGTTAAGCTTACTGAATGCAGTTGAGTCACCTGGCTGGCTTTTGAGCGGCTGGAGCTTTGTCTGTGCCTGACTAACTTCCTGTTCTGCCTCGCGCCAGGCACCCTGGCGAATGAGCTGAACACATTGATAGAGATGGGCACGGGCCAGCGCCTCAGCCATTTCCTTGTCGAGCGCCTCGATTCTCCCTGCCTCTGCCAGCAGGCTGATGCCTTGCCTGGCATCCTGCTTCATGGTAACCATTGCTTTGCGGTACAGCGTCAGGCAGAGGTAATAGTCTGCCGCTCTCCTCGAAGAAACCGCGCCAGGCGGCCCAAACCTTGGATCAATCCTAAATAGCTTCCGCCAGTGCTCCTCTGCACTATCGAGATCGCCTGTTTGCAAGGCGATATATCCCGCCAGATAGCGTCCCTCTTTGTGGCCGGGGTCAATTTCCAACAGGTCGCGGAGATGCTTCTGCGCCTCTGTCGGCTGCTTCAGCATAGAATAGGCAAAGGCCAGATAGAACAATATTTGCGGGTGAATCTGCACATTGCTTTTGTCCAGCAGGTCTATCTCCGCTAGCTGAGTAATGGCCCCTTCCCACTTCTCGGCCTCAAGAGCCTCTGATGCCCTTTGTAAAGCCCGCTGGCTTGGCTTGGTTCCCCAAGCCAACGTAAAACGCCCGCTCGCAGTAACCAGACTCACCAGCACAAGCAAGAGGCTGCAAAAAACGATGGCGGACACAGCCCAGATCGGCCACTCCGTAGTAAGCGCTTTAAGCCAGATGAGCGCGTTCTGCAAAGCTCCCGGAAAATCCTTGACCTCAACCCCTCCCTGGACCACCAAGAGCGCAACACCGGATGCCAGGAGGAGAAAAGCGATAGTATACACGACAAAAGAAACGGATGACGCCCACGCTGGTCGTGATAATCTGACCGCCAGAGATGCTACGCCATAGGCACCATAGACCAGCAGAAACGCTGCCAGCCCCAAGCCAGCCAGAAGCTGTACTGACCCTTGCCACGCCTCAACCTGCCACAATTGAGTAAGGGCGATCACCCCAGCGATACTCAGCGCTCCCTCCAGGATAAGGCCCCAATCAAGGGAGATGCCAGCATGTTTCGCTGCTTCCTCCGCGCTTCCCTCGCCAGGAATACTGACCCCACTCCGCCGTAGTTGAGCCAGTGCGTTCTCGGCCTCTTTGCTGCGTTTCTTATCCCCTACAGCCCGAAACAACGCCAGGGCGGTGCTGATAGACCGCGCAGCGCTCTGCCGCTCTCCCAAGCGGAGCGCGGCCAGGCCAATCTGCCACTCGGCTTGTGCCTGTTCTGCCCGATTGGCACCTTTGATGGAGAGAACGCGAGCTTCCTGCGCAAGCTTGAGCGCCTGCCTGGCATCACCTTTCCCCAAGACCTGGGCAGCCGTGCTGAGCTTTGCCCTTGCCTGATAGCTGCGACGATTGAGGAAAGCGCTGAGGAAATAGAAGATGACCATGCCGGCAAAAAGAAGGTTGCCCCAGTCCTGAGTCAGTTTTTGATATAGCAGACTGATAGCTACCAGGTTTGCCACCGCCGCAAAAATGCAGATGAAGAATATTTTGAAAGGCGCTGTGCTAAAGGTAATTCGTAACAACGCCCACATGATGGGCAGCGCAATGAATGCAGCGAGGTATATATCTAGCCAGATAGAATGATAGACCTGGTCTGCTTTCAGAATCCCAAACCAGGCTCCCGCTCCAGCAAGAATGATCAGCACAGCCGATAACAGTCTTTTCATGGCAAACCTCCGGAGAAGTAGTGTCACCTGAACCGCTGCAATTAAGAAGGGGGCCGACGCTCCATTCCTCCTGCATCGCTCGTGGCTTCCAAGCTGGCCCAGAGGTGATAGAGGAATTTATCGCGTATGCCTCTCTCGGCATAGAGTTTTGCCAGCAGCTTATGGCTCTGTTGATGCGTGGGCAGTTGTTTCAGTGCCAACTCCAATCGCTCAAGGGCCAGTTCGTTCTTGCCTTGTTTGTGCTGAAGGAGTCCCTGAAGAAAATAGACTTCAGCGACCTGTTCGGGGTCCAGGTTTCCTCGTTCAATCACCTGAAGAATGCGGGCCAGCGCGCGAGCGCTCTCGGTTTCCGCTTGTTTGAGATCGTCCTGCCGAATGCTCTGCTGAATCGCCAGGATGTAAGCAGGTAAAAAGTAGGGAGATGCTTGTTGAATGTTATGAAGCACATTGACGGCGGATAGAGCATCTCCACTTTGATACAAGATGGTGGCATAGCTCATGAGGACCTGAATATCGCCAGGATGCCTGGAGACGAGAACCTCTATTTGCTCCTTCGCCAGGGAAGAGCGGCCATACTTACTATACGTATCTGCCAGCCCCAAGATTGCGCTATCGAAAGAGGGGTCCTGCCTGATGGCTCGCTTGAACGACTTGACGCCCTCGTCAAAATTCCCCAGCCTGAACGCATAAATCCGGCCCTGAAGACTATGGGCTTCTGCCGCTGTGGCAGGGTTGGCGGCTGCCTCTTTGAGAATCATGATGGCAAGCTCGCTGGTCTTCCTGAACGCTTCACGATCAGATGCCTGGTTCTGATAGAGAGTGCGTCCCAGTACGATAGGCGAGAGGCGTCGCCCAATCTGCTCAAGCGATATGCGCATTTCTTTTAGGGTGGCATATCTGGTGGCTGGATTGCGTCGAAGCGCTCTGATAACAACCGTTCCCAAGGTTTCGAGGTCAGGGTAAACGGCCCGTCCCAACGCGGGGTCCAGATCATCCAGATAGGGCGCAAACGGAGCAAGGTCCCCCCAGATCACCTGTTCAGCCAGCTCGTAGGGCGAAGCATCCAGAAGAGGTGGCTGGGCGCCAAAGCTGAGGTAGAGCAGCATACCAGGGCATAAACGTCAGAACGGGGATCGCCACCACCGCGAAGCTGCTCCTGGGCCAGAGAAAGCACATGGGCATTGCCTTCGAGGTAATAGCTAGTCGGATGGGGCACAAAAGGCTCGAAACAAAGCAGATGAGCATGCGTTCCTCCCTCCCCATGTTCGACAACAATGCTATCAGGGTGAATTGCTCCATGCGCGAGGCCAGAGTTATGGAGGCTCTCAACCGCCTTGCAGACCTGGATCACCAGCGAGAGAAGTCGGAAACGCCCCCACAAGCCACCTTGACGCCACTCATGCAGATAATGGCTGAACAGTGTGCCAGGGGGTCTGGCAGTAATGAGGTAGTGGCGCTCCCCCACAAACACCTCATCATGCGCGGTGAAGAGGCCAGGCTGCTGAATGGCTTGCCACACTTGCAGGCTCTGAGGAATGCTCCGGCGCCCATGAGGATTTGCCTCTTTAAGGTATACCAATGCTCCGCTGTCCGACTCCACACCCTCGTAGAGGATTCCCAGCGCATCTTGAGCTAGCGGAGTATCTTGGAAGGTATATCTTCCTATGCTCTGAACAGCCATCGTGAAAGCAAGCCCCCTTTCCTCATCACATGCTGAGTCATCACCAGCGCTTCTGGAAAAGCTTACTACCTCTGTGCCCCATTGCTCAGTCTTTGGTGGCTACAATGTGGCTTCGTTATATGCATCCTGAAGCCGGGAGCCAGCCTCTTCTATGCCTCTTTGATCGCTAGCCATAACCGCGTTGGCAAATGTGTTCATGGCTGTCTCCAGGCGCTGTTTTTGGACGCCTTGCAGAGAGGAAAGAAGCTCGCGCGCGGAGAGCCAATAGCTATACCACTGCGCGGGCACTTGCTGGCGCGTTAGCTCTGGGATGGCCTGTGTCCCTGCTTCGGGAGGTGGCGGACTTTCGGGGCCAGCATCAGAAGGAATCCTCCCGCCTGGCTTCGCCATCTGCGCCATGAGTTCTCTTCGGGCATCCTCGACCTGTTTTTTGCTCATACGAGTCGTATCAAAGGCAAAGGAGCCTTGATAGATTCTGTTGGTGCGCAGGTCTGTGCAAATCGTCGAGAGGGTGCCGCTGACATCCAATACAAACTGAATGCGCAAGCGATGCTGCCCTTGCAGCAATGGCTCAAGCCCTTCAATCTTCACCTGCCCAATTTTGCTATTGGCCGCCACAAAGTTCTGTTCGCCCTGGTACACCTCCACAAGTAGCTCGGTGGTGTAATCGGCAACATTGGTAAATCCATCATCACTCGCCTGGCAGGGGATAGGGCTTTCTTTTTCAATCAACTTATGGAACCCGCCGCCAGCGACGGCAATCCCCAGCGAATGGCTGGTGACATCCACGATCTGGAGGGCTGGAGGCTCGGCAACCCCAGGTTCCTCTTGCTTTTTCTGGTCAACCTCTTCAGCCGTCATTCCTTCAACCTTTTCAGGAGGAAGGCCAATCGGTTTTAATCCGGCTGCTACAATAGCGGCCCCCATCGCCACCGCCTCATCGGGGTTGATGTTTGCCAGCACCACCGGGTCTTTATCTGGACACTCGGCACGTAATCTCGCCACCAGCATTTCGCGGACCTCTCGCAGGCGGGTGGGACCGCCAACAAGCAAGATACCATCCAGCGCCTTCCAGCCTCCCAGGTTGTTATGTTCATCGGCGCTGGCGATAGCATCTTCCAACCCCTTCATTGACCGCCCAAGCAAGGGCTGAATCAGCCTGCCGAACTCGGCGCGAGGGATGTCTAATTTGACATTAAGTGGTTTGCCTCCCACTACCGTCAAAAAGGGCAAGTTCAAGGTGGCGTTTTCGGCAACGACCAACGTCTTCTTGATACCTTCTGCCTCTACTTTGATTCGGCGCTTGACGGCATCATCATTGCTCAGATCAACACCATGTTTCTTCTGAATCTCTCTGAGTGCCCACCCTGCCACTGCTTCATCCATATCCAGGCCACCCAAACGCGGGTCTCCGCCTGTGCCAATGACGGTGATGTCCTGGGGGCTGACCTCAATGATGGAAACGTCAAACGTGCCTCCGCCCAAATCATAGACGGCATAGGTCTTCTCGCTCCCCTCCTCCACCCGGCTGACGCCATAAGCAATAGCTGCTGCTGTTGGCTCGTTCACCAACTGGTGAACATTCAGCCCCGCAATCTCCCCTGCATCACGGGTGGCGGTCTTCTGCACTTCTTTGAAATAGGCGGGAACCGTAATCACCGCGTCATGGACTGGCTCGCTCAGATAATGTTCGGCAGCTTGTTTGAGGTAGGCAAGAATGTAGGCAGAGATCGTTTGTGGGTTGTATCTTTTCCCCTTCATTGGCACCGTGACATCGTTGCCCATCTCCCGCTTGATCTGCGAGACGGTGTTGTCGGGATCCTCCCATAGGTTGCCTTTTGCCTGCTCGCCAACGATAATCTCGCCCGCGCTGTTGACGCTCACCACCGAAGGCGTGGTGGGGTGTCCCTCCAGGTTTGGAATAATGACGGTCTGCTTCCGACTTTCATCCCAGATGGACACCGCTGAATAGGTAGTTCCCAGGTCAATGCCGATAATCTTTGCCATCTGTGGCCTCCTCTTCTCCAGCTCATAGCAACCGGTTGACTATGACTTGACGAGTACCTGTGGAACTCGCAAAACACGCCCATTGAATCTATAGCCTGCGCGCCGCACACGAATGATGGTTCCCGACGAAAGGTCGTCGCCCCCTAACCACTCAGCGGGAATATCCGATTCCACCGGCTCGTGCAGACTGGGATCGAACCGAGTCACTTGTTCTTCGATAGGAATTTCCTCAAGCCCCAGCGCCCCGAGGCCATCAGCGAGCTTCTGCCGGACCAGCATGACAGCCTCTAAGAGACTATTTTGCTCGCCAGCCGGTGCCATGAGCCTGCGTTGATTAGCGATCACCAGGTCCAAATCATCCAGGGCCGGAAGGAGCGCCTGCACCAGGCTACGGCGAAGCTGTAATTGCATCTCTTCTCGAACGCGCGCTTCCAAATCTCGGAGCGCTCCGGCGAAATGTTGTTCGGCGTGCTGAATAAAGCCCTGGTTTTCCTGCATGGCCTTCCATGTTGTCTGGGAGAGCGCTTTTGTGGAAAGTTCGAGGTCACTCAAGCGCAAGAGAAGTGTCTGTTGGAGCGCCTGCATATCTTGTTGCTCACGCATCATAGTCATGCTATCTCGTCCTACGCCACGCAGAAGCATCTCCAGACCAGCGAGTTTTTCCAGCACTTCTGGTGATTTCCCGGCCTCTTCGACAGGTGGAACAGCCTGCTTTACCTGCTGCACCACGGGCGCAGCAGGGACCTTCCGATCAGGCTGGAACTTTTTGTGCTGTGGCATTGCCCCATTCCCCTCCTCAGCACCAGGCTTCACTCTCATACAGCTCAAGAGGTTTGGTACACCCAGCCTCTTGCATCAAGCGTTCAATGGTCCGTAAACGCACGATGCGGTCGACCCAAAAAGGTGGAGCGAGCGGCTGGATACGCAAGACTTCCAACAGCGCTCCCTCTTTTCCGCTTTCCAACTCTTTATCGTACTTATCGCGGTCCTCTTTCTTGAGGAGCGCTTTTAATGCGTCATTTATTCTGATCTCTTGCTCCTCGGCTGCCCTGTCACCTTTGCGAGCCTTCTTGTTGCAGGACGCCTTTGCTTTATTAGCCGCTTTTCGTATCTTCTTACTGGCCTCTTGCTCATCCAGCCCCCCTAACTCCTGAGGGGTAATCTCAAGAGTCTCATAGTGGGTGATACCAGATTCATCGGTGATCTCCAATAAGATCATTGCCAGGTGCCTCCCCCTTGAATCTATGCCGGTCCTCCTCAGCGAGCGAGCTAATAACGGATACCCATGCTTCGGAGTTGGCCTCGAACCTGTTCGACAGAGGTGCGAAGCGCCGTGATCTGCTTTCTCAGGTCGCTATCGTTGCACGCACGTTCCGCATCCCAAATGGTCGTCTCAATGGGGTCAAACAAAGATTGAGATGGAGTAATGGAGCGCGAATTAATGCTGCTCATGGTTGAGCGAAACTGACAGACCGCTTTATAAAAGAGCACCAATGCCCGTTCGGTTGTACCCCGACTCAGACAATTCTCTGCTTCCCGTATCCCTGTAGACCACTCTTCCCGCTTGATAGCATTGGTGATGGGGGTGAGTTCTTCATCAAGCAGAAGTTGGCGCAGTTGCGCTTCGATAGTGAGGCGAAGCTGAGTAATCTGCTCTTGCAGGTCTCTATCGGCATACGCTGCTTCTGCCTCTCGGAGGGTCGTTTTAACAGAGTCAAACACATATTTGTTGAGGGAGATGCCGCGCGACTTGAGACGGCTCATGGTTGAGCGAAACTCGCAGACCGCTTTATAAAAGAGCGCCAACGCCCTATCCGAAGTACCCTGGCGCAGACAGCTCTCTGCTTCCCGTATCCCTGTAGACCAATCTTCCTTTTTGATAGCATCGGTAATGGGTCCAAATTCAGCCGCGTTTACAAGCTGGCGAAGTTGTTCTTTGAGAGAAACGGGGGTATCCCCCTCCTCTGCGCGGGGGAGCGATCGTTCTGCTACCTGCCTGGCTGTAGCCCACTCTTTGAGGCGCAAGTGACACAGGGCCTTGTAGTACAGGGCGATGACTGCATCTGGCGATACGTACAGGGCCGAATCCAGGTGCCTCAGAGCTTCGGCCCAGCGCTCTTTATTCATTGCGGCGCGCGCTTGTTTGAGGTATCCTGCGATCTTCGCCAACGGAATCTGCGTTATGATCTGGCGCAACTGCTCTTCTATCTGGCTATCTGCATATGGACGGCACCAGAGAAGCGCTCTATTTGCCGTTTCTTCAGCAGCAGTCCACTGCTCCAGCTTGAACTGGCACACCGCCTGGTAAAAGAGGATCGGAACGGAGGTGGGTAACTGAGATAACGCCGAATCCAGGTACGGCAGGGCTTCGGCCCAGCGCTTCCTGTCCATTGCTTTTCGCGCTTTTTTCACGTCTGGCGCAACCCTTGCCTGGGGAATCTGTCTTAGGATGTGCCTCAATTGCTCTTCTATCTGGTGACCATCATCGCCTGGTTGGCATAAGGGAAGCGCCTGTTCTGCCGCTCGCTCGGCAGCGTCCCAGTCCTCTAACCTGAAAAGGCACACTGCCTTGTAGAAGAGGACCAGGGCAACATCAGGCACCTTTGCTTGTGCCTGCTGAAGGTAGGCGAGCGCATCGGTCCAACGCTTCTTCCCCATTGCCGCGATTGCACTACCAAGTTCTTTGGCAACGCGGACCTGGGGGAACTGGGAGAGCAGTTCCTTCAACTGCTCTTTGATGCTTTGGGTCTCCTTATCCTCGCCAGTACAAAGGGATTGGGCTTGTTTTGCCGTTTGTTCCGCAGTGTCCCACTCCTCTAGCCTGAAATGGCACACCGCCTTGTAGAAAAGGACAAGCACAGCATCTGGCAGCTTTTCCTGCGCCTGGTTCAGATGCGCAAGCGCATCGGTCCAGCGCTTCTTTCCCATCGCCTCGAGCGCGCTATGTATGTATTTTGCGATTCGGACCAGGGGGAACTGAGAGAGCAACTCATCCAACTGCTCTTTAATGCTTTGGGTTTCCTTATCCTCGCCGGTACAGAGCTTCAGCGCTTTTCTTGCCGTCACTTCGGCGGTATCCCAATCTTCGCGGAAAAAGGAGGCAAGCGCAAGATAAAACAATGCTGGCAAATAGTCAGGGACAATTTCCAACACCTCTTGCAAGTAGCTGATCGCCTGGGCTGGCTGCTCTTTCAGCAGCTCCTGCGCCTTGTGATACCAGGGGCCAACAGCAATATTTTGTGCAATCGTTTCCAGATCGCTATCTGCACCGAGTTGTTCAATCAGTTCAAGCACTCTCGGCCTCAGCAAGCGATGCGGGAAACCAAGTACATACCGGGCGAGCTGCGCGTAGGTGCTGCGCTGCTCTTTATTCTCCAGGCCCAGCTCTTGCGCCGCCGATGGCAGAACCCTGAAAAGCAGCAAACAATACTGTTCAGCCATCATTTCCCGATGCTGCCCAAAGACATCCTTCTCCTCATCGTGGAAACGATAGGCTGCCTCAGTATCTTGCTTTGCCAGCGTGAGGTCTTCTGAAAGCTGGTTGAGCCGCCAGCGAGCTATCTCCGAGCGCTCAGTTAAGCTCTGCCATCCAGCGACCAGATGCAACCAGTGGACGATGGTGTCGTAGCCAACTTGCAGCACCTCCTCGCGCTCATGTTCGCCTGCCCAATCATCTGATCTCACGCCGCAACGGAAATAAGCGTTCCGGAACGCTAGTTGACGTAAGGCAAAATACGAGATGGCTTCTTTCGCCCAGACTAGCCCTAATTCCAGAAGTTCTGGCCCTGCCGACAGCGTTTGAAACCGGGCATTGGCTCCTTCCATGAATGCCTGGTGCTTCTGGAGCAGCTTTTTTTCATAGCTGGTGGCATCTTGCATCAGTTCGCCATACAGCGTCCAGGTGTGCGTAACCTGGTCCCAATACCTTTGATACTGGCCCTCATCCTTGAGTCGGGTATAGAGAATTGCCAGATTTTGTAAGATGGCTGGATGGTGTGGCGCAACACGCTCCGCCTCTCGCCAGAGGACACGTACCCGATCATACGATTTGGAGCGATATTCCTCGGCTGCCCACTTTCCTAACTCATACAGGTAGGCTTCTTGCAGACCAAACCAGCGATCTGCTCTACTCTCTGCCAGTTTGCCTAAAGCCCCCAGGTGATGGAGCCGAGCCTCGCCATCTTCGTTCGATCCGGCTGGCAGGTGGGTTAGCATATAGGCTGTCAACAGTCCATCCAGTGGACTTTGCTTCTCACTCTCCTCCTCCGCAGAGGCGTCATCGTTCAGATAGCTTTGTGGCGAAAATGCTGTCATACGTTGCAGCGCCTGGTAGGCAGGATGCGATGGCTGGGCTGCGCCCACGTGCTGCTCGGCCAGCGCCACTGCCTGGGTACGCATCGGCGGGTCGCTACACTCGACAAGCAGTTTCAAGCACTTCTCGCAAAACAAGCCAGCTTCAAGCCAGTTGGCTGGCGTCAACTGGTTCAGCGAGTCTAGCACCCGTTCCCAGCCACCTTCATCCGTTGCCTGGCGTATGTCACACTCGACCAGATCATAGGTAGCCCGTACTGCCAGCTCATCCCCTGGAGCGGCGCCCTCCAACGTTCCAAGCACCTGCTTGAAGGACTTCCTGGCTTCCTCATACTGTTCTGCCTCTAACTGCGCCTCGCCTAAGAAGAGGTGAATCTCTCTTGATTCGGGCCAGAAGTTGAGCGCCCAATCGAATTCATCAATGGCTTCCTCGAAGAGACCCCAGTCGTGCTTGGCCCGCCCTAGGGCCAGGCGATACAGCCGCTTGAAAGGGTCCAAGCGTATCGCTTGCTCCAGAAGATTCACCTGGAACTGAGGCTCCAGAGCGTTCTCTTGGGCGAGCGCAAACATCTTTTGTGCAAGGTGCAGTTGCTGTTGAGGGGAGTGAATTGCTTCTTTGGCCTCTCCCATGAGGTGCTTATACTGTTGTTGGGGTGATTTGGTCTGCTGGGTTCCTGCTCTTTTCATCTGTCCCCCCGCGAAATGCACTCAAGAGGCGGAAATTTGCCTCATCAAGCAACCTCAAGTTTCAGAACCAGGCCAGGTTGACGCAGCGCGACAAAAATATGCCCTTCAGTAACTACCCGAAAATCGGCTACTGTTCCTGCATCCTTTGGGAGAAGGAGTTCATACACAAAGCGAGTACTCGCATCGAACTTCTGGAGTCGCCCTCCATTCAGATCAGAAACATAGATTGCTCCCATCGTATCAACCTGGATGCGCTCTGGATACCAGAGTTGACCAACCTCTTTTCCCTCCTCGCCAAATGCTTGCAGCAGGTTTCCGGCAGGACCAAACTTCTGTATGCGATGGTTGTTGGTATCAGCTACCAGAATATTCCCGGCGGCATCAACGGCTACCCCGCGCGGCTCATCAAACTCTCCGGGGCGCTCACCAGCCTGCAAATAGTCTCCGTCCTCATCTGGTTGGTTAATCCCAAGAATGAGCAGGCATCTCCCTTGCTGATCCCATATAAGCACGCGGCTGTTGCCACTATCGGCGATGCAGAGATTCCCGGCTGCGTCCAGAGCAATTCCCTGGGGAGCCTTGAGCTGGTTCGATGCAATGCCCTCTTCTCCCAGCACTCCCAGCACCTGCCCATCTGATGCAATCTGCTTAATACACCCAAGGCCCATATCAGCGAGGTAGAGTGAACCCTCTTGGGCAGCCACCAGCGCGGCAGGGGTATCAAAAGCCTCCTGTGCATCTCCAACCTCGAATTGACGGAGCAGCCGGACCAGATTGCCGCTGCTATCGAACACCTGGATTCTCGCCTGCCCGCCATCATCCATAAAATCAGCGACATAGATGGCACCATCTGGCAAGAGCGCCACCCCAAACGCGGTACCCAGCGTTCTAGCAGCCTGGCCCGTTCCACCAATAGCCAGGAGAGCTTTATATGGTCGGCCTCGCGCAGTGCCTCCAGCAGTGAAATCTAGCTTCAGGTTCTGGAGATGAAACTGCCCCAATTGTGGTACCTCGGTAAACTTCTGCTCTGGCAGGGGGATATGCAAAGAGGGGAGCGCTGACAGGGGTGATCCCACATCAGGGAAGTTCGGATCGGGAATGGACCCCATATCTGGGAAGTTGAAATCCTGAATATCCATTTCCCGCATGTCTGACAGATCGAGGCTGTGTTCATCATCTGGTGGTTGCCTTTTGTTCATAAGGTGTACTCCTTACATTCATTGGCTCCCTGGAAGGACATCCATAATGTGCAAATCCGTTTGAGCGTAGTCAACGCCTAAATCATCCATGTAGGTAATCCGGCTGGTAACTGGCAACGCTCCACTGGCCTTAGGCGTAACCGATTGCTTCTCGGATGCAACGGTCTTTCCCGCATGTAGCTCATCGGGTAAGCTGATTTCTGTGCAGCCAATCACCTCGCCTAGCTGCAAAGCAATGTTTCTTGCCGCCCGCTCGCCAGTGTTGTGCAGGATGATCTTCAATCGGGTGGAACGCCCCTGTTGAAGTTCGCCCACGGGCTGGAACTCCACACGCAATTGTGGCCGGGCCAGGCGGTGCAGGGAAACATCTGTAGCATGGCCGAGCAGGGTATACTGTCCATCGGGCGAGAGCGCGGCGCAGGTGACAGGATTCTGATCTTCGCTGGTGGAAATATTCTTGCGACTATCAAGAAAGGTGAGGCCGCTGCGAGACGAAACCGCCAGGATAAAGTGACCCTCCGGAGAGAGCGGGGAGAGCAGCAACTGAGTCATATCTGCGATGGTGTACTTTTTCAGCACTTCCATCTCTGGATCAATTGCATAGATCAGGATTGATCCCTCTCCACACGCCATAATCAGGCGGTGACCACTGTTCGAAAGCAATAGGCTTCGTGGTGAGCCTGGAACGCTGTACCTCCATACATTTTCTTGCGTGTGGAGATGGATTCGCGTGACCAGGCGGTCTTGCGTGGCAACGACGATTGCGCTGCCATGTTCAGCAAAGGCCACCCCAGCCACCGGAGCTTGCATATCACGTAACCACCCTGGATTGCCTTGCGTATCGAAAGTAGCCAGGGAGCCAGCATAAGTCCCGACAGCCACTGCGCGACCCGCTGGGGTAACCGATAAGGCAGAGATACCATCATCTACGGCTGTTCTCCAAAGTATGGCGCCATCAGAGCGCATAGCGACAATTTGCCCATCCCAGGTTCCAGCAACAAGCTCAGGCTCCCCAGCGCTCACAGCAAGCGCAGAAATAGGACTCCCCAGCCCTATTTGCCAGATCAGCCCATGCTGCCCAAAGCAGGAGAGCTGCCCTCGCCAGGTGCCAACGAATACCTTTTGAGCGAGCGCTGCCACTCGAAAGGGCCGCCCTTGGACGTCCTCTCGGTAGAGGAAGCGTCCATCTTCACTCCAGACAGATACACTCCCCGCTTCGGTAACGGCCAGGGCATGTACTGGTGAGCCAAAGAGGGCTACCTGAATTGGTGACTCTACAGGTTGGTTCCAGCAGGCTATCAGTTTTTCTTGCGTTTCAGGAATGGGAGGTGGATAGAGGTCTACCTCAGAAGGTGCTTGCGGCTGCTCACCAGCGGGAGGAGCCATTGATGCGTTTTGGGTGTCACCGATGGGTGGAGCAGGCTGCTCTTTTAGTTGGTCCCGCACGTGTTTTTCTAACTCAGCAGCCTGCTCCGCAGAAATGCCCAGCACCTTCGCCCAGGTCTCAATTTCACCGCGCTCTTCCTCATCAATGTTGCCATCTTCTAGAGTCTGTTATGCACTTTTGCGCGGACTCGCTTTTCACCAAGCTTTGCAGCAACCATGTCAAACTGCGATCCATTGCTGTTAGCCCGGACGTGAACTGCCTTCGTAAAAGTGCATAACACGCTCTAGGGCCTTCTCCAGGGCTTTGATGTAGGGTTCCAGAGGATTTTCTGGCGGAGAGGGTGGCACCGTGTCTGTTTTCCAGATTGCCTGCCAACTGGCTGCATCCAAATAGGCGCTGAAATGACTGGCATGAGGGGAAGACAAGGTGAGACTATGACCACAACTATAGCTGTGATACTCCAGCCGCTCCTGGTCTCCCTGGTACACAGTAAACATTACAGGGTCCTTGCATACCGGGCAATCCTCGCAAACGGTAAGCGGATACAAATCTAAAAGTGGCTCAAAGCCTTTTGTATTCACTCTGTGGCACAGATACAAGTGCCCAGTCTGAAGCGGTTGCTGAACGATGAGTGGTTCAGCATTTCTTGTCACATGCTGCCCGATACCCAGATCGAGCAAATATGCCCAGGAGCCATCAACCTGCTTTTGCCTGTCTCGAAGTGAAATCAGCGGGTACGCTGCCAACCATTCCAGATCAAACAACGTCTGTTCCAGTGCCAGGCAGAGGATGTCGGCACGTTCTTTGTACTCTTTCTCTGACAAAGCAGCGTACTGCGCTCCCCAAGCCTCAGGTTGCTCACAATACTCTCGTATCAACTCGAAGAAATCCCGATAACAAAATGGCGGCTTACTTCGCTTCCTTACCTCAATCCTGAGCCAATCCTGCATCTTCTCAATGGCCTTCCCCACCAGGACACCGGCTTGCCCTTTCTCGGTATAAAAGGCGGTCAGTTTCTCTAGGGGTTGTTCTGAGGCGTCTACATAGAGACGGCTTGCCTTATTCAACGCTTCAATCCACCCGCCCAAGGAGGGCTGTGCTAATCTCTGTAAGGCTTGCTCAACATCTGCATCTTGTTTTTCGGGTATTCTTGTATCTCTGCGGTAGCGCGAACACAGCACCATCACGAGATATTTGATGATGGACTCGGCCAGTTCTCGTAAGTTCTGATGGAACTGGTATGCCTGCTCCAACTCGGCATCCACCAGCGGCACCACTTTTTTGGCATACGTTGCGGCAATGATGGAGGGGTAATGCGCTATTTTTTCAAGCAACTGCTCTCTCTTGTGTACCTGTTCAACGCTTATAAGACGCTGTTCAGCAGAACGAGAGGCCGGGAGGGCAGCGCCGCTGGGTTTTAGCCCGGTCGGCTTATCCCCTAACTCAAAAAGCTGACTATCCGATGAACGAAGATAGAGAACGGGCGTTCCCCACTCAAGGGTATTGGAGATAGCGATGCTTACGGCCTGGCGTGCGGCGGCAACCGCTGTATCCACTGGTAGGCTCAGGGCAAGTGTTTCATAAAAGGCGCGCGTAAACTCAATAGCCGCGTGGTCGGTGATCTCATACTGCATCGCCAGGACTGCTGGCAGCCCTCTTCCAGCGAGGATAGATGCTGTACTGGAGAACACATCGCGCTCCCCGCCTTTGGCTCCTTCGCAGGCATTGAGAAATACCAGCCGTAACGAGGGGTGGTCGGCCAGAAAAGTTACAAGCTGTGTAGCACTCAAGAGCGCCGTCTTGTTGAGATCGTTTGCTAAGGCTATAACCCCTTCATCAGCACGAGGGTCAAATCCTCCATGTCCAATAAAATGAAAGATGTGCCAGGTGGCGTCTTTTTCTTGGAGGGCATGCTGTAAATCCCGCCAGGTTTGCCCTTGCAGCCAGGTCAGGCGCACCAGACCCTGTGTCTCTAGCTCGGCCAGCGCTTTCTGCATACGCTCTTGTTCACGCTCGACATCCAATGTTTCCTGGTCGCTTGGATTGGCAATCATGCCTAAGATACGCAGCGGTGGTTCCACATGAAGCGATTGCAGCGGTTGGGGCATCCTCATATAGCGGACAAGAGGTGTTTGTGTGGAGAGACAAACATAGCTCCGTCTGGGCGCGTCATAGAGATATTCCCAAGGGATTGCAGCAAGTTTGGGTTCTTGGATGTTCAAGCGTATGCGCAATCCCAGGCCCTTCTGGGACGCTTGCGTCCGGCTTACCTCATAGAGGCCGCGCACGCTGCCTGAGAGGAGAGACTCAAATAAGACCTGTCCAAACTCCTGTACCACTTCCGACTCACGCGAAAGCATCTGGCGTCGCAGACTCACTGAGCGCAAGAGCGTGTTCTGCAACTTCAGGAGGTAATTTTCCAAGACCCTCTCATCAAAGGGCCGCATAATTGTGGAGCTATCGCCAGCTTCTGAACGGGCTTTCACCTCATACCCTGATTCACGTTGCTCAATCTCCACATCGAAATCGAGATACTTCATATTCGCCCTCTTATCGCTGAGATGAAGTTGCCTTCCGCCCTTTCGGAAACCATGGAGGCAGAATGTCGAACAGACTGCTCCACCCACTACAGCACGAATGCCAACCGGCGCGAAAAACCCAGCCACAGGACGCCGGGTAGGCAGATCAGGATAAACTCTTCAAGATTCAGGCGATGAGTCGAACAAAAATGTGAATAGAAGCACGATCTCTTCCAATATTACTCGATCAGACACTGGGTAAAAGAAATGGTGATAAGCGAATCAGGTATGAATATCAGACTCGGATGATTGGCATCAGTTACTGAGGGCACTTTTAGTCGCCGCTATAGTAGCACTGATTGGGAAGCAGTGCAATAGGACTATGCAATAAGAATAAATTTTTCTGTTCATCCAACGGTGACCCGGAAAGAGAATCAAGCACCAACTACAAATTTGCCAACTTGATGTAGTACACGAGCGGGTATAACGGACGTAGGCCCGCAGCTTCACCGCCAGCGCCGCGCCCGTCATCTGTGCCTGGTCCCATCCCACCCAGAGGCGCAGACGCCTCGTGTCCGTCACATATTCCAGGGCGGCATCAGGCCGCTGATGGGGGAGGGAACCCCGACCTGCATCAAACAGAGCACGCGATCATCCTTCCTTATAGGAGCAAAGAGCCCAGACGTAGTCTGCCTCGCCATCTTAGAACACGCGTACTAGACAAGGATGTGCTCGCGGAAAAGAGGGTCAAAACGGGGGTCAGAGAGCCAGATGAGAAAAAGCTGAGGCCAGTCCAGGACTGGCCTCGCTGGTGGAGATGGGGGAGAGTCGAACTCCCCGTCCACGTAAGCGAAAAAGAAGATGTACTACAGGCATAGTCGGCGTTTTGAGTTGGCGCTTTGGACCCCCACCGACCGGGTTCCTATGCGCTTGCCTTCTGGTCTTAGATAACGCTTAGAAGGCGGTCCGCGTCATCGCACCCCGACTGTATGACGCCGCTGAACCGACCCGCCGGGGTGAGGTCGGGACGACGTCGCCTCACTGTGGATTAGGCAGCGAGAGCGAGGGAAGGCTGCTTTTTGGCAGCTATTCGTTCGCCGGTTGTTTAACGAGAGTGCGTACCGGCACCTCGGCCTGCAATCTTCCCCCACACCTACCTGTCGAAACCCAGCATCCCCAGGGATCCTCCAGACGTGGAGAAAAAGATGGTGTCCGCGCTGGTCTTGCACGAACACCTATAATATACCACATGATGGACAAAAAAGCGAGGAAGCCTCATGCAATCAGGCGTATGCCCCACCTGCGGCGAGCCGCTGCCAGATTCAGCGCCCGCCTGTGTCCGCTGTGGCTGGCAGGCTGAAACTGCCCACCAGGAGGCTTCTGACCACCCTGGCGCGCCTTCCCCGCCAGGCATCTCGCGGCGCAAACTGCTCGCCGGGATGGGCCTGGTCGGGCTGGCTGTGGGCGGAGCCAGCGTCTGGCTGGCGCTGAAACTAACCGCTCAGCGCCCACATCAGCCCACCGCGAACGGCCAGGCAACATCAGCGGTACCGACAACTACTCCCCTCCTCATTTATCGGGGCCATTCTTCGATTGTAACGAACGTCGCGTGGTCCCCCGACAACCAGCGCCTGGCTTCAGCCGGAAGCACGATTATCCAGGTCTGGGAGGCCGCCAGCGGCAAGACGTTGGCGACGTATCGCGGCCACACAGCAGCAGTGGACGCGATTGCCTGGTCGCCCGATGGCACACAGATCGCTTCAGTCAGCAACGATCAGACAGTACGAGTCTGGGAGGCCGCCAGCGGCAAGACGCTGGCGTTCTATCGTGACTCAACAGGCTGGCTCGGCGCAGTTGGCTGGTCGCCGGCGGTAATCAAGCAGGGTATACAGCAATCCTACCGTATTGCTTCTGGCGGAGCAAGCCAGCAAGTCGTGGTGTGGGAAGCCGCTACCGGCAAGGTGCTTGCCATCTACGCGGGGCATACCAGCGGCATAGACACCCTGGCATGGGCGCCAGGCGGCGCTCATATCGCCTCTGGAAGCGAGGATACGACGGTGCAGGTGTGGGACGCCGCCACAGCAAAAACCCTCCTCATCTACCAGGGCCATTCCAACGAAGTCCACTCCGTCGCCTGGTCCCCTGATGGGCAGCGGGTTGCTTCAGGTGCCTTCGATAAAACCGTACACGTATGGGATCCCATCACCGGCAGGCAGCAGTTAATCTATCATGGGCATACCGATGCGGTCTGGTCGCTTTCCTGGTCCCCTGACGGCCAGCGCATCGTCTCTGCTGGCGATAAAACCGCACAGGTGTGGGACGCGCGCAGCGCCCGCCAGCTATTACGCTATAGCAACCATCACGCTTTAGTGTTTGCCGTCGCCTGGTCCCCTGATGGCACACACATCGCCTCCGGCGGTGGCGATAACACCGTACAAATCTGGCGGCCAGAGTAAAGGCTGTGACGCCGCGGTTCTAGCAAAAATGAGGTGTTGGCAAGCGAGGCAAGGTACTTGTAGCGCCGCCTTCCAGGCGGCCAACGCTGCGCCAGGGCGAACGCTCGCCCTGCGGGCCACGGCGCCAACAGGCCAGCGTTGAGCCGCCAAGATGGCGGCGCTACAAGTGGCAACCCCCGATAGGTGGTGGAACTTGACGCCGCCAGCCGCCTCTTGCAAACAGCAAACGGCGCTGCTATACTATAGCTGCATCCTCTCTCAAGTCACACGGGCGCTCGCCTTTTTATGTCTGGAAGGAAAGGAGGCATGAGATAGCCTATGGAGGATACATCCTCACGTCCCCCAGATACAAGTGAAGCCAGCCAACCAGCGCGCGAAACACATTGGACCAGATCGCTGGGCAGCCAACTCCGGCGGGCCGGGCAAGGAGCGCGCCAATTCCTCTGGGGTTTCTTCTACTTTGAGATGTTCCACGAACTCCAAAAAGAGAAAGCCCGCTACAGCGACGCCGTGAATCTGGTCATTGTCGGCGAACTCCTGGGCCTTCCTCTGATGACTTCTGTCATCACGCTGCGCTTACTGCCCTATCTCTTGCCAGAACTGGATCAATGGAAACACCGCCAGCTCACTGAAGTAGATATTATTGAAGAGGTACCTGAAATTCATTAGCGACGCATCGCTCGCAGCGCCGCTATTCATCCCATCTCTTGCTCGATAACGGCTTGCAGTTCGGCGTAATCGCCATGATTGGCTACCACCCGGCGGTTGTTGACCACAATCGCAAGATCGGATGAGAGCCGATGGCGCAGAGAAAGCCAGAGGCCGCGCGGTGAAGTCGTGCTGACTGCCAGCGGAACCACCAGACCCTGATAATCCCTGAGCAGCCTGGTGTAAAGTTCGGCGGCTCGCTGGTTGGTCTCAACCACTTCTGGCGGGTAATCGCGCATTTGCTGAGCAGCAAGATCGATCCCACAGGCGCCCATCGTATCCGTTGTACAACAGCTTGCGCACATGCTAAACAGGGTGGGCAGCAGGCCCACCATCTCAACCTTGATTGGCCGTTGAAGTTCTTTTGTGTTCATGGAGCATCTCCTTATGCCACCAGACTACGTTCTTCCGGTGCTGATTGCACTCTGCGTCTTCCTCGGCGCCTGGTATTTTGTGGGCGTCTGGTTGAACCGCGCGCGCGGGATACGCCTGGCGCGCACGCTGCGCGAACGGTTGCTGGCAATGGAGGCAGAAGACCTCTCTGGCCGCTGGGTGAACGCCTCCATCTTTCAATTTGTCGGCCAACGCGCGGCTGCCCCCATCGGGAAACTTGCCGCCGTGATTGTGCTGGAGTCGCGCGAACTGGCGCTCATCTGGCTTGTCAACCTGCTGCGTGGTCGGCGCGACCTGCTCGTCATCCGTCTGGAACTGCGCTCAGCGCCCAAAGCGGGCGTGGAATTGGAGGCCCATCGTTCGCAATCGAAGCCAGAGCGCGATGTCCGGCCTCGCATTACCGAACCTGGCTGGGAACAAACCACCATCAACGGCTATACGCTCCACTATCAGGCTGGAGCCGCCCGCCTGGTAGCCACCCTGACGCCTCTGCTGCATGAATGGCAATCGCAGATGATCCGCCTCTCCATCAGCGCCTCTTCGCCGCATCTCCTGCTGAGTCTCTCGCCCGCGCCTGCCGTTCTGGCCGCAGAAAACACCTTTGCCGCTGTGCGCAAACTCGCCGAGGCCATCACAAAACGCTCATAGCGCGCCAGCGCCCTCAATGGCAGCGTGAATCGCCGAGCGCCTCCAGCAGCGCGTGACGGTCCTCTTCGCGCTCTGGCCCGCTGAACTCCAACGCCAGCGTCCTTCTGGTCGTATCGCAGTAGAGCGCCATCTCCAGCGTATCCCCCCGGCTGCGGCTCAGCCAGGGTTGCCCGCGTTGGCGCAGACGATAAAACGCCTGGTGCCGACCCACCAGCATCTGGCTGGCAGCGCCATCCTGGCGCAGCGGGTTCAGCCAGCGACTCACTTCACCCTGGCCCACGCGAACGGCCAGCTCGACCTTTCCGCCTGGCGCTCCGCTGTGTAACAAATAGCTCGCGCGGCCATTCGTCACCCAGCGCGTATCCAGCACCTGGGTACTGTTATCCACCTCGGCGGGATGCAAGCCGGTAAAGAGCCGCCAACCCTGCGGCAAGTTCAAAATCAAAAAATTGCTCGTACCCAGCACATAGTTCCCTGCCGCCACAAGATGCTGGTTCATAGGCTGCTCCAATACGTCGGCTCGGACTTCAGCAGATCGCCAGCGACAACCCGCACGATCTCCAGGCCGACCACTTCGCCGTCATACAACGGGATAAACCCGCACACCAGTTCGCCAAGATCGTTCTTGATGGCGCGCATATATCCAAGCTGCTCTTGATACTTATTCTGCAAGTACGTCTCATCTGGATGCCTGCTCACCACATCCGTCGGAAGCACCTCGTTGACCAGCACACCACCCACTGGAATGTTATACTCGCGCACCATGCCGATAAAACGCTTGACCACCGCGATAGGCAGCGCCAGCGGCAGCGTCACAAAGAAGAAGGCCGTCTGCTCCGGGTCAATCAGCAAATCCTTCACCTGCAAGAAGCGCTCGTTCATATTGATCAGGTCAGCCATCAGCGGGTCTTTCTTAACCTCATCCATCACACGCTCCTTGCGGAACGAAAGCTGCACCCGCAGCGAAAGAGCTTGCTTGCGGCTCTCGATCATCCGTCCCAGCCAGAGGCCATAAATCTTGCTGAGGCCAATCAGCCGGACCGCGTTGGCGACGGCGGCGGTATCAAAGACGATGACATCATAATTGCCGCGCTCGCCCAACATGATGTCCATCATCTTATCAAACATCGCGCTCTCCTCGAACGCCGGATTCGTCACAGCAATATCCACAAACGGCTTCGCGTCTATGGGAATATCGGCCCACTTCAAGAACTCCCGCACCCGACGCCCAATATTCTCCCGATAGCGACCCACCACTTCATGCGTCTCCACCTCAACCGCGAAGAGGCCAGAAACGCCCTTCACCGGAGCCACCGAGCCACCGGAAAGGGGCTGCCCAAAGACGCTGCTGAGCGAATGCACCGGATTGAGCGACGCCAGCAGCGCGCGCTTGCCTTGTTCGGCAAATCTGATAGCAATCGCGGCGGCGCTCACCGTCTTACCCACCCCACCCTTGCCGCCAGTGAAGATAAACCGCAGCCCTGGTTTCTCGTCGAGCAACTGTGTGAGTGTGTGTTGCATCAGACCGTTCCCCCTGGCGTCTGCTTGCCCATGAGATACCCCGCCACTTCCTCAAGCATCGTCAATCCCTTGGGTTCTCGTGGGAACATCGGCATCGTCGCCACCACCGTATCGCCGAATACCCGCTGAATCTGCTGGACATACTGCTGCTGCATCAGGATACGCTTGCGCGTGAAGTCACTCAGCCCGGCAGTGTCAAGCATCTCCACCGGATAGACCTGATTGACGACCAGGCCGGAAAGCGTAATGCCCAGGTCTCTGAACATCTGGAGCGCCCGCTCAGTATCCAGAATCGCCATCCGCTCAGGAATCAGCACCATGAAAAAGGCCGTTCGCTGGCGATCCGTAATCATATCGGTGAACGTCTTGATTTTGGAGCGGATCGTCGTAAGCTCTTTCAGCACCATATCTTCGGTGGCTTTGGCCCCCTTGAGCGAAGCCGCCACCGCGTCATATTCGGCAACTTTGGTGCGCGCCTCCGTGATCTTATCCACCCAGCGCGAGAGAATGTCGGCCATCGCCACCATGCGCACGCCATGCCCAAAGGGGGGCATATCAAAGACATAGAGATCGCAATCGCGCTGAGCCACCAGTTCCGCCATCGCATCATACGTTGCCGATTCGTACATGGCTGGCTCGGCAGACGTTGAATCAATGTACTCGTCAATCTCTTTGGGTACCGCGTCCAGGCCATACATATCCATGATCTTCCGCCTGACCTGGGCCTGGTAATCGGCAACCCGCCGGTCAGCATCAATCTCCACCACATGCAGCCTGGGCAGGAGTTCAATCACCCCCTTGCCATAAAAGTCATGCTCGAAAATATCGGAGAGCGAAGCCTGCGGATCAGTGCTGAAGCAGAGGGTCCGTTTCCCCTCGCTCTGCGCCATATGATAGGCCAGGCTGGCGCTCGATGTCGTCTTGCCCAGCCCGCCTTTGCCAGCAAAAATCACGATCTCCGGCGTCCCATGCTGCCGGAAAAACTTGCTCAGCCCTCCAGCCCCAATCAACTCGGCCATGAGAGCCTCCTGACTAGCAATGGTGATCAGTCTTTAATAAATGGCGTCCGTGAAGTCTCGCTCACGGAACACCCGCTGCTTCCAACTTTCGACATTGGGGACAGCGTAAGGGAGCAGTTGCAGCGAATAATAGGGGGGCAGCACCGGGATACCCAGCATATCGCCCAGCGTGATGAACATAAAGAGATGTTCCATGTACATGCGCGTGCGCAGGGTAGCCGTCACCTGCCCGTGTGACGCCATGCCATACAGCACCCCCTTGAAGACGCTGCGCCATCCCCCTTTTTGGGGCGCGCTGGCCTCTGGAACCCCCGGTTCCCCCAGACCTTCGTGAATACGACCTTCCTCATCTTCTGGCATAGCAAGACGCTCCTTAGAAGAAGAGGTGGCTGGCGGCTATTGCCAGCCACCTGAACAGCCACTGTCTGATACGGGGAATGCGCCACTTTCAGTCGCCAGTGGCAATGCCTGGGGCCGCCGCCGGAGCCTGCGACGCCGGGCGGGACCGCATGTAGGATTGATACACTAGCCAGGCCATCCGCAGACCCAGCGCAAACAAGACAATACCCACCACGAAGAAGACGCCGTTGAACACCAGCGCCACATTGGTTGCGGTCTGGCTGAGTACCTTGCCGCTGAGTGGGGTGCCTGCGGTGGTGGAAACCAGCGGCTTGCCCTGAATCACCGCGTACAGGAAGTAGTACGCCTCGAAGCCAATCGCCGCCAGCGTTGTAACCGTCATAAACACCGCCGGAATCAGTGTGTACAGGCTGGGCGCGCGCGTGCGCACCAGATGAATGCTGATAAGCCAGAGCGCCAGAGCAGCCATCAACTGGTTCGCGCCGCCGAAGTAGAGCCAGAGATTCCACCAGCTTCCCGTGATCGCAAAGGCCAGGGGAATCACCAGACCGACGCTGGTAGCGATGTGCTTCTGGCCGAAGACGCGGAACCCGCCTTCACCGGTTACCTCTGCCGAGACCAGCCGCCAGAAGCGTGTCACCAGCGATTGTACCGTGATCGCAAACAGAATCAGCGCCACGCCAAAGTAGACTTGCAGGAAACCGGCAGCCGACGCCCCACCCAGGAACGGCTGGGTCAGGCTCACCGCGCCAACTACCCACGATCCCACACTGCCCAGGCTGCCAGCATTGGCAACCACCACATACGCCGCCAGAGAGGCCAGCGCCAGCAGCCCTTCGGAGAGCATCGCCCCCGCGCCGATGGGGTGCGCGTCGGTCTCGATGTCAAGCTGCTTCGACGTGCTGGAACTGCTCACCAGACTATGCCAGCCGGAGATCGCGCCACACGCGATGGCAACAAACAGAATCGGCCAGATGGGGCCAAGCCCGGTGGCATACGCGCCTACCCAGGCGCTCTGATGAATCGTGATGTTTGTCAGCGGCGACACCAGCGCGCCGATCAGAATCAGGATCACCGCGATAAACGTGGGGAAGAAGGAGACATAGTTGATCGGCTGAATGAACCTGGGCAGCGGCAGGATCGAACCCAGGTACAGGACGATGCAGCAGACCACCGCCCAGAACGGAATGGACCAGTCTCCAAGCGACGTGGTGAAGCTGGCGGGAATCTGAAGGTAGTTGCCAGCGACCAGGCTGAGTATAAGCAAGATCAGCGAGATCACGGTCACTACGCCAATGTTCATCTTCGCCCGGTAGAGCAGTTGCCCGGCTATCACCCCCGTGATGAGAACGCCCAGCGTAGCAACAGGTGTGCCGGGGAATATCTTCCAGAACAGCGCGATCAGGAAGATAAACGTAGCCGAAACGATCAGCAGGTACACCAGGATAAAACCAAGCAGAGTTTTGCGGCCACCAGCCCCGGTGAACTCGTAGCTGATCGGCCCGAACGAGCGCCCCTGATTGCGAATGGAGACCATGATCGCGCCATAGTCCTGCAACCAGCCGATGAAGAAATTGCCAACCACAATCCAGATTAATGCGGGGAGCCAACCAAACTGAAGCGCAATGAAGGGGCCAAGGACGGGGCCGAGCGCAGCAACGCTCTTGAATTGATACCCCCACAGGACATACTTGCTGACGGGGAAGAACTCCACGCCATCCGTGTACATATGCGCGGGCGTGGTGCGCTTGCTATCAGGCTTCCAGACCTTGCGGTCATACCACTTGCCATAAAACTGATAGGCGATAAAGTACCCTATCAGCGCCAAAAGGACAAACCAGAAAGGTGACGACATGACTGCATCCCTCCCATGCTTGTGGAAATTGTTCGTACCATAGGGCTATTAGGCACGCACTATGCAGCGCCATACCGTCCTCACGACCATCTATCCCAACCAGATGCTTGTGAAATGATTCACCGTATCCCTTCGCGGTGGCGCACGAGCATGATGATCGCTTACGCAAGAGGAGTAAAACCACCCGCCTGCCGTTTTCTCGGCAAGCAGGAGTGCGCGCGCAAGAGGGGGGGAGATAAGAAGGGAAGGGCAGAAGGTATCAGGGCCGCAGAATCCCCGCGTTGGCCCGCAGCGCGTCCCAGCGCCCGAAAAGAAGCGGCAATATCCTGCTTGTGCAATCTGTACCCCTGGCATGGCTGGCCCCAATATGGTGTATCAAATTGCGCCATCCCGACGGCAGAAAAGAGGGGTTGAAAAGTTACAGAGCATCTCGTGCCTGCTACCTTGCCTCAAGCATACCATACTGGAAGAGGTTTGGCAAGCCAGCCATGCCAGGGTTCTACCAAATCTGAGGTGTTGGCCCGCAGGGCCAACGTACCGACAGGCCAACGTTGAGCCGCCAAGATGGCGGCGCTACAAGTGGCGTTTGCCCTGCGGGCCAATACACCAGCAGGCCAGCGTTGAGCCGCCAGGGTGGGGCGAAGCGGCCTTCAGCCGCCGACCCGCAGCCCTCAATCACTGCGGCAGCACCTTTAGAAAGTGCGGAATCTCAATTTCGATCCGCGTAATGATCGTGAACCCGTGACCTTGAAACGTCTCTTTGAGCAGCGGGTCTTCCAGGCCGCAGAGGACCAGCGGCGTCTGATACATCACCCGCGCCGTCTGACTGATCAGCAGATTCTCAGTATCGTGATTCGTCACGGCTATCAGAACCCTGGCCGTCTTGATCTCCGCCCGCTCCAAAATCTCGGCCTGCGTACCGTCGCCCAGGATCGTCATCCCGCTGAAATCATTACCCAATCGCTCGAAATCCAGAGGGTTGGGGGCGATAACGGTCACGTGATAGCCCTGCTTGTCCAGGAGCGTGGCGAGCCAGGCTCCCAGGTGTCCGGCCCCGACAATTATGACCCGAATCGGTTCCTCGGTGGTCATCCCTTCCTCCATTTCATCTCCTGGCTGGAATGAGTCGTGCATCTGGCTCTTTCAGTGCCATTCGCTCCCGCTGTAACACTGTGGCGCTTTTTCATCTCCTATCTTGCATGGCAGCATACAAGAAAATGCCCAGGCAAGACAAGCTGCGCATTCTGCATAGACTATAGGAAGCAGCGCACAGCGTCTCTATCCGATAGACCTGCTCATACCCTCTATAGAAAGCGAGCATAGAAGTGATTACAGAACAGACCAGCAGCCGCAGCGCAGAAACACATCCTCCTGTGCCGCCCAGGCCGCTGCTGCGCGGCTGGTCACACGCCCTGGCGACAATCGGCGCTGTCTGCCTGACTATCGCCCTCTGCTGGCAGAGTCGCCATGACCCGCCGCGCCTGCTTTCTATGGCCGTGTATGGCATAGCCCTCTGCCAATTATACGCCGTCAGCGCCCTCTATCATATCGGCTCCTGGGATAAGACGCAGCGGCGCAGACTCCGCGCGCTCGACCACGCCAACATCTTCATCTTCATCGCGGGAACCTATACCCCCCTCTGCCTGAACATCCTGTCTGGCTGGCTGCGTGTCGTCCTGCTCGTCGTCATCTGGCTGCTCGCTGCGGCGGGCGTCGGGCTGACGCTTTCCAGGCTCCGCGCGCCGCGCAAAGTCAGCACAGCCCTCTACATCGGCATGGGCTGGGTAGCCGTCTTCGCCCTGCCCGCCTTCCTCAGCCTGTTGGGATGGCAGGCAGTGGGCGCGCTCGTCCTGGGTGGCCTCCTCTATACCATCGGCGGCGTCATCTACGCCCGGCGCTGGCCCAATCCCTTCCCGCGCGTCTTCGGCTATCACGAACTCTTTCACCTCTTCGTCATCGCCGCTGGCCTCGCCTTCACCGTCGTCATCTGGACCCACGCGCTCACCTTCCCACGCGCCTAGCTTGCAGCGCCAGCCGCATCTCCTGGCTCGCTGGGTGGCGCTGGAAGAGGTTAGATTGTAGTTTCCTTGCAGTTAGCTTCCCGTTGGGGATTCGTGTGAGGCCAGGCGGGGAGCCACTTGCGGGGGTGGGATTGCTTAGATTGCTTTGCTTCCCAGCGGCTGGCGCTTCGTCGGTTTGGCTGGCTTGTGAGGATGGAGGTGGATGCTGGCTCTCTCTTTGTTTGCTGCATTGAAACACCTCTATACCACACAGATACTCAGAGAACAGATACCGTCTGTATCAGGCATGGCGCAGCCCCCCAGGCATCCCTCGGAGAAGCCCCCGATGCCAACCCAGGGAATCTAAGCAATCTAAGCAATCCAACCCCGCCAGCCCAGGCAGAGAGCGACCTGGCGGCTGATGGCGTTGGAAAGGAAACCGCAAGGAAACCGCAAGCTAACCCCCCACCTGTACCCGCGCCTTCCGGGCAACCGGCCACTGGTAGCGCCGCCTTCCAGGCGGCCATCGCTGCGCCAGCGCGAGCGTGCGCCCTTCAGGCCAACGTACCAGCAGGCCAGCGTCCAGCCGCCTGAGCGTCACTTGTAGCGCCGCCTTCCAGGCGGCTATCGCTGCGCCAAAGCGAGCGTTCGCCCTTCAGGCCAACGTACCGACAGGCCAACGTCCAGCCGCCAGAGACGGCGGCGCTACAAGTGGCGTGCGCCCTGCAAGCCAACGGACCGGCAGGCCAACGTTGAGCCGCCAGGATGGCGGCGCTACAAGTGACGTTCAGGCGGATGTCGTACTGCTCACCCATAGACTCTGTAGACTCTGTAGACTCTATAGGCGCACGCAGTGGGCTGAACAGTGAAGCGCGTCACACGTTTTCTGTCTGCTCCCTCACAGACAGATCGCCGCCCGCATGGGAAACTAAGCTCATGGATACGCGCTGCGCAGCCGCGAACATTGGCTTTGTAGATACACCGTATTATTGCTTTATCCAATTTTCTTTATGAGTATGAGGAGGATGTTCATGAACATCCCATCGCGCAAGTTCGTCCCCTGCCTCCAGTTTCTGGCCGGAGGCACGCTTATCCTGCTGCTCGCGGCCTGCGGAGTCGCGCAGACCGCCAGTGCTGACAACCCTACGCCAATGCCATCGCCAACAGCGATCCCGACACATACCCCAACGCCCTCAGTGAAGCTGACGCTCACCAACGCATGTCCCGATGGGTTCGGCCCAACGCCGATAACCGCGAGCGGATCTGCATGCGCACGCTGGCGGGGGCATCGCTCAGGATTCACGTCACCTTTTGTCGGGGCAATGTAGACGAGAGCGACGCCCTCAAGGGTACCTTCACCGCCGACCAGATGGGCTACCATGAATGGGACTGGACGCCCAAAGCCGCCTGCGACAATCCTCCAGGGCATAGTGGGTTCTGGCAAGGAACCGCCGAGGTCACTGCCACCCTGGACGGGCAGACCGTCACAGACAGAATAGACTTTCTGGTCTGAGTAGGTATGGGCAAAGCCGCCACCACAGTAACCATCCTGTAGTCACTGTGGTGGCGGCTCATTTTTCGCGCTGCGGCGCATCAACCCCCAGGCAGGCTGCCGCTTTCATAATAGCCCTTCAGCGCCGCCAGCAGCGCCGCCTCATCCCGGGCCACGTAGGTCAGCGCCCCCTGGATCATCGCGTTGAGCTTTGTTCCAGGGAACGCCCCGCGCCGGTCCGTATGCAAGCCAATCAGCAGCTTCTTCACGAGCAGCAGCGCCTGCTGGCCCCAGGCGATACCAAGCTCCACGCACGCGCCCTCATCCGGCACGCGCCCATCCAGCAGAAACAGCAGCACATCGGCGGCCAGCAGCCGCTCCACATCCAGTTGAAAGACCGCCTGGCTCCATTCCTCGCCCGTCATCCGGTCATAGGGTGGTGCGCCGTGTTCCGCGCCATCGCGTTGCGGCAAAAACACCTCATAGCCCAGCGCCTCGATCTTCCGCGTCAACTGCTCGTTGAACGCTCGTTCCCCCACCGAAAACAGCGGGCCAGCAAAATAGACCAGCATCTCTTCATCTCCAATCAGCTTCAGGGTGTGGGCGTCGGCGTTGGCGGAGCGCCAGGCGGAGTCGGCGGGCCAGAAAGCAGCGGGACCAGCGTATCCAGGTCCGTCAACGCCTCAGCCGTCAACTGCTCCATCATCGTCGGGCTGGCAGTGCCGGAGAACAGGACTGTTTCGTGGCTTGTTGTGCGCACCACGACAGAGCTATACGCCCCGTGAGTCGTGAGCCAGCCAGGATGCCCGCCGATCTCCACCGTCGTGGCGTCAGCCGTCGGGCGCAGATCAATCGGGTTCCAGCGATACAGAATGAAGACCGACGCGCCGGAATACCACCACGTATAGGCATAGCGCGACGGGCTGCTGGGGGTGGCGTATTTTCCGCCGTTCCCTGACTGGCAGACCTTGAGGGGAAACGTCAGCGGCCCATAGGCTGAGCCAGGGTCGCCACAATCGCCTCCAGGCAGCGTGGCTCCGCCGCCCGTCCAGGTGTGTGTCTCGGCGTCAACCTCCACCGTCACCAGGTCAAAGAACGTCCCGGCGGGGTCAAGCTGCACGACGGCCATCCCGAAGGCCGGGCCACTCGCCAGCCAGGTCGTGGCCGCCGGAAGCTGCGGAGCGCCTCCATTGTGTATCACCCTCCCCGCCTGAGCGTAAGCATTTGCCAGGTCCACCGATTGACTGATGCCGGTTGGCGCGGACCAGACAAACCTCCAGGGCGGGGGATGATGCCCAAGGAGCATCGGCTGCGCGCCAGGCGCGCAGCCCGCCAGCGCGAGCATGCCGATCAGCGCGCAGAGCGCGTGCTGGAGACGGAAACCAGAGCAGCATCGCATCGCCAGATGTCCTTTCCTGGCATACGCCATTTCAGCCAATCGAGCCGGTCTTGTTCAGGCGACGTGGTAGACCACACCTGTGCGGGTCAGCCCTGCTGCATGATGCTGGCGAACCTTTTCAACAGCCTCGTCCAGCTTCTCCGTAGCCCGCGTATCGAGCAGCCGCTCGCCACAATACGTGCATTCGCCAGCCATCACCGTCACCGTGACCACATCACCACCCACCGGAACGATCTGATCGACCTGGCGCACGACATAGGTATTTTCTCGCCCACAGCGGGGGCAAACGATGCCCTCTAGCATCTCTTCTAAGGTCGCCATTTCATTCTCCTTCATCTGCCTTGGAAGACGGGCGGGCGCTTCTCGCGGAAGGCAAGGGCTGCTTCACGGGCATCGTCCGTCTCAAAGCAGCGCAGAATCCCCTCGATCTCATTCTGGAAGGCGCGCTCCAGGTCCGGCACGAGCGGCAGATTCAGCAGCCGTTTGCTTTCGCGCAGGGCCAGCGGCGCGCGGCTCAGCATCTTATCTATCAGCGCCTGCACAGCGGCATCCAACTCTTCCGGCTCGGCCATGCGATGCGTCAGCCCCATGCTCTGGGCCAGCGCCGCCTCGAAGACATCCGCCATCAGAATAATCTCACGCGCCATCCCCAACCCTACCAGGCGCGGCAGCAGCACCGTCGTCCCGCCTGTCACCACCATCCCCACGCGGGCTTCCACACAGCCAAAGCGCGCGCGCGGCGTAGCAACCCGAAAATCGCAAGCCAGCGCCAGCTCGAAGCCGCCGCCCAGCGCGTAGCCATCCACCGCCGCAATCGTCGGCTTATCGCCCAGGAAGAGCAGGCGTGTCAGCCGTTGCAGGTCCATAATCACCGCCAGAAACGTTTCGGCGGTAATGCGTTCGGCCTCCTTCAGATCATCCCCCGCGCAGAAGTTGCCGCCCGCCCCCGACAGCACAATCACCGACACGTCCGGGTCGTTCTGAGCGCGCTCTAGCGCCTGGCGCAGCCCCGTCACCAGCCCCACGCTCATCGCGTTCATCGCGGCGGGCCGGTTCATCATCACCCGCGCAATCTTATCGGCAACCGTATACAGCACAACGGGTTCTCCGCCTGCCGGTCTGTTCTCTTCGCTCATAAGCCCAACCCTCTCTTTATCTGAATTACTCGCCCAGGCCCGTGTCGCTAGTTCCCCTGGTGTTCGCCCGCGCGCTTATCCAGGCCCGGCGCGGCTTTCGGCTCGTAACCCTACACGCTGCTTCCGGCGGCGCCACAGCGCAGCAAACAGTATTCCCTCAACCAGCAGCACCAGGGCAAAGGCAAAGACAAAAGCATCATGCAAGCTAACGATGGTAAAAAAGTAGTTCGGCGCGTAGCTATAGTACCAGGACAACTCCAGCGCCAATACCGGCAGCCACAGCAGCCAGCGCGACACACGCCAGCGGTCTGCCAGGGCTTCCACACCGAAACACGCGGCGGCGATCACCACCGGAAAGGCATAGATGACGACCCGCTCCACATCCACCGAAACAAACACCTGCGCGCTGGCAAGCGCCAGCAGCGCCCAGTGGGCATGCGTGCGCCAGAAACCGAGCGCGTAGACCGCCAGCGGCAGCAAAATGCCCCACGCGCCGATAGTGGCCTGCGTTAGCCGGAAGAACAGCGTCCCCGTCTGCACAGAAACAACCGCCCAATAGACCAGCATTTGCAGCAGACTGTGTGGCTGATTGCCTGGGATAAGCAGGCGCAGCCCCACGACGACGCTCAACACCCCAACCAGGCTTGCGAGTGACCAGCGGAGCAGGGCGCGATCACGATGCTGCCAACTCCAGATAATAGCAAAGGCCGCGCCAAAGATGGCTGTCTCTTTATCGAAAGCCATCACGACGAGCGAAAGCACCAGCCAGAAGCCGCGCCGATGCACAACGCATCCCAGCGCCAGCGCCAGCAGCGCAAACGCGAGCGGGTCCGCCAGCATATCATTGTAGAGTGTAAAGCCGACGGCAGGCGTCAGGCAGACGAAAGCAAAGCCGCCTGCAACCGCAGCCCCCGCCGGAAGGCCCAGGCCGCGCAAAAACCACATCAGCCCCAGTGTCGCCCCGGCGATGCCCACCACGCTCAGCAGCCAGAAGCCCGTGAGAATTGGGACCGGCAGAAAGTGAACGAGAAGCGGCGTCAGGATGCGCCAGCAAAACGGCGGCTGATGCGCCAGAGGATCGGCTGAGCCAAAGGGCTGTACGGCCATAGCGACATAGCGATAATGGTCCCTAAGCACAGAATGTGGGTCTGGGTAAGGCAGAATACCCTGCCAGGCAACAAAGGCGGCCAACGCAATCAGCGTCAGCAGCGGCCAGCTATAACGAGCGACAGACATACGAACACTTCTAATAAATATCATGCCCACCAATGCGCTCCCAGATGATATGCGCTTCACCAGGGGTACGCTCTTTGCCCAGGTCAAAGAGCGCCCGCTTATCAGGCCCAAAGCGAAACTCCTAGAGTTTCTTGCTTTGATTGCGTTTAATGCCCAGATGCGCGGGGAATTCACGAGGAAAAGCGCGCTTTTCTTTCCAGGCACGGACAAACTCTCGCCTGGCCTTCCTGAACGCATCCTTATCTGCCTGGCTCAAACGCTCGTAAGCCGTCTTGAACGCCTCCTCTTCCTCATGCGTCGGCATTCATCACTTCTTCTCGCTTTACCCGGCGTTTGGGTTGCTTCTCCCAAATCGCTTCATATTCTTCGTGAGAAGTGGCAACATCCAGGGCGTCCAAGAGCGCCTCAAACTCTTCATCGGTATGCGGCCCATAGATGGTAGTATAGCCCGTCTTCTCATCAATCAGGCGCTGGAAGGTTTCGGCCAGTTCGGCTTGCTCCTCTGGAGGAAGGGCTTCAAGCTGGCTCATTACCTGCTGCAAGGCATCTATCATCGCTGCCTCCTAATAAATATCATGCCCATCAATGCGCTCCCAGATGATATGGACTTCGCCAGGCAGAACTTCCTCACCGTAGCGCCACAGCGCCCGCTGGTCCCCTCCAAAGGTGATAGACCAGGCATCCTTGCTTTCGATGAAGTGTAAACGCAGAGGCGCCGGTGGAACAAGGTCAGGCTGCTTCTTTTTTGCAACCAGCCAGGCGACCAGATCGTCACGAGCTTTGAGAAACGCTGCTTTCTTTTGTACGTGCAGACGCTGGTACGCTTGTCTGAAGCGTTCCTCAACCTCAAATGTCGGCATCGGAGGCGTTCTTCTCGCGCTCATAGAGTTCGACAGCTTCTGGCCCGGACCAACTTTCCAGCGCCTCATCAAACTCCTTATCGCTGTAGTAGATGCCGCGATAGTCCGGCGCTAGATACGGCTTGCTCACTTTTCGTTCGGCCAGGAAGGCGTCAAACTCCTCCCTGGACATCCGAGAGACGCGCTGCTGCTCCGCTTGATAGCTTCGATATTTGAGGAAGAGTGCCTGAACATCTTCCGCGAATTTGGCTTGCTCCACCGGGGAAAGGGTCTCAAGCTGGCTCACCACCTGCTGCAATGCGTCTATCATCGCTGCCTCCTAGTAAATATCATGCCCACCAATGCGCTCCCAGATGATATGGACTTCGCCAGGCTTACGCTCTGGCCCATAGCGAAAAAGCGCCCGGCCATCTGGAGCAAAATGGAACTCGTACATTCCTTCGATAGAGAGAAAACGACGAATACCCAAACGGGCTGGCGCTGGCCGGTGAGCCTTGAGGGCTGCCACCCAATCTCTTCGCGCCCGATTGAAAAGAGCCTGCCTGTCGGCTCTCAATCGCTTGTATTCATTGGTAAACCGCTCAGTCTCCTCATGAGTCGGCACGAGTTGGCCCCCCATCAGCCGAATGTGCAACGGCTTCAAGATGGGCGTCGAACTCTTCGTCGCTGTAAATCACCCCGGTGGTTTTCCGGCTGCCTGTGTCTTCTGGCTCTTCGGCCAATTCTCTGGCCCATTCGGCATACAACCGCCGTTCCCATGCCGGTTTTGCCAGCCAATGCTGCAAATCTTCAGCCAGAAGGGCTTGCTCCTCTGGAGGAAGGGCTTCAAGTCGGCTCACCACCTGCTGCAATGCGTCTATCATCGCTGCCTCGCTTCCCATCTTTACTCGTTTTTTCTTCTGGAACCATCATAGCATATTTCACTTACGCTTGATAGGTTTTTAGCACCCGCCGCGCCTTGCCCTCTGTGCGCGGCAGGACGCCATAGGGGATCAGTTCTGGCTCGGCGCGGAAGCTGAGACGCTGGCGCAGCGCCTGCGCGATACGCTGTGGCAAATCTCCGGCCATCTCTGGGGTCAGACCCTCTGCCAGTTCCACCTGCACGCGCAGATATTGATGCGGGGGCGCGTGATCAACGATGATCAGGAACTCGCCTGAAAGCTGGTCCGAAAGACGCGCCAGCACGTTGCCCACGCCGGTAGGGAAGACATTGACGCCGCGCACATGCAGCATATCATCGCTGCGGCCCAGGATACGAAAGCGAAAGCTTGTCCGGCCACAGGCGCATGGCCCCGTCCCCAGGATACGCACCACATCGCGGGCGCGGTAACGCACCAGCGGCTGCGCCTCTTTATAGAGATGGGTATAGACCAGTTCGCCCTCGGCCCCGTCGCTGATGGGCAAGGGCGCGCCGCTCTCCGGCTCAATCAACTCCACCGCCACATAGCCCTGCGCGTGGAAATGCAAGCCCTGGCGCTCCTCGCATTCCGATCCCATGATGCTCAAGACATCAGCCATCCCGAAATTGGCGTCCATTGCCCGCAGGCCCCA
Organism: Ktedonobacterales bacterium; assembly: GCA_036557285.1. Taxonomy (NCBI): domain Bacteria; kingdom Bacillati; phylum Chloroflexota; class Ktedonobacteria; order Ktedonobacterales; species Ktedonobacterales bacterium. Next base: position 101,725 of record DATBHW010000012.1, on the reverse strand, counting down.
GACTTCTTCCATACGGGCGCGCACGCTCGGCTCGCTCATCCCCGGCTCCGCGCCAAAGAAGCCCAGGCGCAGACCCAGCTCGCGCGGCTCCAGCCCCTGCGCCCGCGCCGCCTCGGCCAGCGGCAGCATATAGGACGGCGTGGCGCTGATCGCGTTGATACTCAGTTCGCGGATTGTCTGAATCAACAGGGCTGTTTCGCCCACGCCAAAGGGTACAATGGTGGCCCCCGTCGTCTCCAGGCTGTCGTGATCGGAATAGCCGCCGACCCACAGCCGATAGTTCAGGCAGTGCGCCACCCGATGCCCAGGCCGCAAGCCCGACGCCCAATAGGCCCGCGCGCCGCATTCGGTCATCACGTCGCGGTCACGCCGCGTCAGCGCCACGTACAGCGCCCGGCCCGTCGTACCCGACGTTTTGTGCGCCCGAATCACCTGATCCGACGCAGCCGCCAGATAACTGCCGAACGGCGGCTGCTCTTTCTGGCTGCGTCTGCACTCGTCCTTTTCAGTAAAGGGAGCCAGCGGCAGATCGGCCAGATCGCGGATGGCTTCGCGCCCCACGCCCGCCTCGGCAAACTTCGCCTGATAGAAAGGTGAACGCGCCCAGACCGCATCAAGCTGCGCCTGCAAGCGTTCGTTCTCCAGCCGCCGCAGCGCCGCTGGCTCCATTGTCTCAATCGCCTCATCCCAGAATCGCCGCTCCACCAGGATAGCCCTCCTTCGTGTGCCAGTGTGCCTTTTAGTCTAGCGCATCTGTCCAGAGGATGGCAGGCGATTAGCCCTCATGCGCGCGGCGAATCTGGCGAATCTCCTCGCAGTGCCAGAGCGCGTGATCGGCCTGGCTCTCGATGATCTCGCCAGCAGTCATCTGCTCGGGTTCTGGCTGATAGGGCGCGGCAAAGCGAATCGAACGCTCCCAGGCGTTGGGCAAGTGCCGCACCAGTTGCACAACATGCGCCCGATTCGCCCGAAAAAGCGCGATGGCAGGCGCAATCGCCCGGCCCGCGTAATCCAGCGACGCGGCCCAGGCGTTATCCGGTGTGTACCAGTCATGCCGATAGAGGCAGCCAGAATTAGCCAGGGCTGCCTTCAGCGCCATCGCCCAGAGATCGTCGCCATCGGCGATATGATGCACGATCTGCCGGATGCTCCATTCCCCGGCAGGTTGCTTCAGGTCCAGTTCTTGCTCAGAGATTCCCGCCAGCGCGGCATCCAATTCATCTACGCCACGCGCATAGCGGGCCAGGCTTTCTTCCAACGAATGCTGCTTTTCCATGAATCCTCCCTTTACTCGCTCTTTCCATTACGCTCTGCCGCTTCCGCTTCTTCTCTCAGCGAACGTACCGCATCCTCATAGAGCGAGGCGGAACCATGCGGCTTGAGTGCTGCAAGCGTATCATTCACCTGCTCACCTTCTGGTAGCGCCTGGTTAGTGGCTGGAGTTGAAGATGGCGGCCAGATAATCACCATGCCCAAGGATCAGTGTGACCTCGGTTGGTGAACTCACCCAGAAATAGTGAAAGATCAGGCCGTTGTCTTCGCCCTTGCCGCTCACTACATGGTCCCACTCGTCGGGCGCATCGGCCACCGACAGCCAGAAGAAATGGCGTTCTTGCAGGTGATCCTCATACTGTCGCAGATCGACGGCAAGTTCGCGTTCGACCACACACGCTTTGAGGCCCGTCTCTTCAAGAACTTCGCGCTTCATTCCCTCAAGCGGCGTCTCATCTGGTTCGATACCGCCGCCCGGAACCTGTATCCCCGCCTCTGGATCATCCTCATGAAACACCAGCAGTTGTCTGACGCCATCCTTCTCTCTGATCACATAGATATAGGCTCGCCGTCTCGTTCGCATCGGGCCGCTCCAAATCTGATACACTCATGTCCAACGCTCAACAAGAGAAACGGCTGGCATTATATCCCAGAAAGAAGCCATAATGATAAGAAGATGCCTGGAGAAGAGGAGAAGCACCGATGGAAACCGAAACAAGCGAAGCCGAAGGGCTGGACTCGCTGCAAGGCAATCATCTCTTATTGACCACTTTCCGCAAGAGCGGCGACGCAGTACCTACGCCCGTTTGGTATGGCCGCACAGGCGATCACCTGTACGTCTTCAGCCTCGCCAAAGCCGGAAAAGTGAAGCGCATCCGCAACAGTGGGAACGTGCAGATTGCCGCCTGTACCGGCATTGGCCGAATCACCGGCCCCACGATGGAGGCAAAAGCGCGCGTTCTGCCAAAAGAAGAGGAGATTACTGCCCGGCGGGCGCTGCGGCGCAAGTACCCGGTTGCCTTCCGCTTCAGTGAGGTCTTTTCTAATGGGCTGCTTCGGCGCAAATGGGCGTTTCTGGACATCACGCTTTTCAATACCCTCAGCGGGTCGTCATGAAGTGTCGCTCGCGCCGCGCCAGCCCTGGGAAGTATACTAGCGAATGCCAAAGAGATCAAGGAACTTTGCACTAAGGGGACAAGATGAATGGGGTTGCCTCGCTGCTGGATAAGCAGCATACTCTTTCAAGACAGGCAGGATGAACGCATGACCGAATTGCTTCAGTTTCCCGCAGGCTTTGCCTGGGGCGCGGCTACCGCCGCATACCAGATCGAGGGCGCTGTTCACGAAGATGGCCGGGGGCCATCCATCTGGGACACCTTCGCCCATGCGCCAGGGGCCACGCTGAACGGTGACACGGGCGATGTCGCCTGCGACCATTACCATCGCTGGCCCCAGGATATTGCCCTGATGCGCGAGCTAGGGCTACAAGCCTATCGCTTCTCTATCGCCTGGCCGCGCATCCTGCCCGGTGGGCGAGGCCAGGTCAATGTCGCGGGACTGGATTTCTATGATCGGCTGGTGGATGGCCTGCTGGCCGCTGGCATTGATCCGTATGTGACGCTCTATCACTGGGACTTGCCCCAGCCCCTGCAAGAGCAGGGCGGCTGGCTGAACCGCGACACCAGCAAAGCCTTTGCCGACTACGCGCAGGTCGTGGCGGCGCGGCTAGGTGATCGCGTCCATCATTGGATTACGCATAACGAGCCGCTGGTGGTCGCCTACTTTGGGCATTGGATGGGGTTTCATCCGCCAGGCAGGCACGACCCCGCCGCAGCCACTCAGGCGGCCCATCATCTGCTGCTCTCGCATGGGCTGGCGCTGCCTGCCCTGCGCGCCGCCGGAGACAGCCAGACGCAGGTGGGCATCACGCTTGTGCTGCAACCCGTCTATCCGGCCAGCAGCAGCGAGGCAGACCTGGCCGTCGCTCGCCGCGAAGAGATCATCTGGCTGAAGTGGTTTATGGACCCGCTCTTCAAGGGCGCGTATCCGCTTGAGGAGATGGAGGCGCATGGCCTGCCGCAACCAACTATCGAAGCAGGCGATATGGAACGCATCTCCCAGCCGACGGATTTTCTTGGCGTGAACTACTATACCCGCATTATCGCCAGAGGCTCGACAAACTCCGGCGATATAGAAGAACAGGACGAACATACTACGATGGGCTGGGAAGTCTTTCCCGATGGCCTGCGCGTGCTGTTGGAGCGTGTGCAGCATGACTACGCGCCCAAAGCGGTCTACATCACTGAAAACGGCGCGGCTTTCCAGGATACGCTGCGCGAAGATGGCACAGTTGAGGATGAGCGGCGGCGGCGCTATCTTCAGCAGCATTTCGGCGCGGCCCACCAGGCCATACAAGCGGGTGTGCCTCTGCGCGGCTATTTCGTCTGGTCCTTGCTCGATAATTTCGAGTGGACCTTCGGCTACTCGCAGCGTTTCGGCATCGTCTATACCGACTACGCCACGCAGCAGCGCCACATCAAAAAGAGCGGCTATTTCTACCGCGATGTGATCGCCCGTAACGGCGTGCCTCGCGGCTGAGCGTCCAGGTAGCAGGGCAAAGCTCCCAGGAGTCAAGGATGAATATTTAGGAAAGTATAGAATTAAGATTCCGAGAATGCAGAGATTGATCCAAAAGTCAAGAACTTTTGGATCAATCTCTGCTATATTATTAGCATATGGTTCACAAGCTCTCAGAGCGAATTTCCTGACCACTGAGGTAGCATGTAAAGATCACGGAGGGGTAAATCATGCAAAGAACCTTTTCGCACAGGGCTGCTGTGTTTGGGCGGCTGGCAATCGCGCTGGCAATCGGATTGGTTATGCTCGTGCTTCAAGTACACCCTGCCTCTGCGTATCACCTTTTGGGTGGGCGATGGCCTAATCAGCCTCATTCTGGATGTTGTGCCGACATCTATATCACATACTCTGGTAGTTTTATCTCTTCTGCGGACAGAACTGGTTGGGACAATGGCAGATTTGCCTGGAATAATACCGCTTCAGCTAACATTTTCTTTTTCAAGACGAGCAGTTGTTGCACGATAGTGGCTTATGATACAAACCAGCCCGGCAGGAACATGAATGGCTGGACGGTACTCTCTCCCTGCGACTCCTGCAACTACAACTTTGCAGACCTGTACCTAAACTACGCCTTCACAAAGGACTATCCAGGTCCAGAGATTCAGTCTGTTGCTGCTCATGAGCTAGGTCATCTTGCTGGCTTAGCCCATTCAAGTGGATGCGTCCTCATGAATCCAGATACAGGTATCCGATGGGAGTCATGCGGCATCAACCTACCTCGGACGGATGATGTAAACGGGGTCAATGCTCTCTATTAGATAAGGAGGGTGTGATGAGTAAGACACGATTCTGGCGCGTGCGCGAAAAGGCCGCCCTCAAAAGGTTGGGAGGGCTACTGCTGATCGGCCTTGTAGCGGCGAGCGCAGTTATAGTAAGCGGATGCTCTTCATCCTCCCGACCTGGACAGACGGTGAAGATAAGCGCAAGCTGGGCTGTGACTTATCATGACTTGAAGAGTCTGAAGCAAGGATCAGATATAGCAGCAGTCGGCTCTATCTCTGAAGTAGCAAATGTCACCAGGGAGGGGCCGGGGCGAGGGGATGTGACAACAGACTTTGTGTTTAGCATCAGCAAAGTCATCCTCGATCCAGGGCAGCGCGTAAAGGGTTCGAGCCTCACTATCCATCAGGTGGGTGGCGTTATGGGGGATACACTTTATGAGGTCGAAGATGATCCTCTCTTTCAGGTGGGAGAACACCTCATTCTCTTCTTGCATGAATACAGCCCAGGCCATTACTATGTGGCGGGCGGGCCAACCGGGCGATTCGAGATACGCAATAACATGGTCACGCCGGTGAACGATGAGGGGGTGAAGTTCAGCGCCCCCATGACCGAAGCCGACTTTATCGCGGCTATTCAGAGCGCGTAACACTCACAGCAATCTGCTCTAACAGGCAGCCATACCCTGCGGGCATTGTACATGTAGCACCAGGGACGGCTGCGCTACAAGCAGCGTTCAGCCTGGAAGACCGCGAGAACCGCCAGCGTCTGGCGATGAGCCAGCACCGTCAGGCGCGCGGCGCTGGTGAAGTCAGCTATCTGAAAACGAATCGCAGGCTGCCCCGCGTATTCCACCAGCAGTTCCGGTTCACTCCCCCAGTGGGGGTGGTCCAGCATAAATTGCTGGGTTCGCGCGTCCGACCAATACACCAGATCGCTGGCCGCGAAGACGCCAATATCGTCGTTCGGACCGCTAGAACACTGGGGACACTTCCACCAGACCCAGAACTGATAGGGGTGCCGGGACAACCCATCTGGCAGCGCCGCTCCTCCCGCAATCCCTGCCGCCTGGCTCTTATCCAACAACTGGAGCGAGGCTGGTGTCCCACAATGCGGGCAGAGCCGCTTTCCTGAGAGCAGCGCCTGCGTGAGCCGTCGGGTCATGGTCTGCATCGTGCGCTTCCAGGCCGGGCGAAACGAGTGTAACCCCTCCAGTTGAACCAACCCCTTGCTATGCACATTGTTATTGTCAACATCACACAGGCCATTGAGCCGCTCACAATCAGGGCAGCGCATGTGCAAGTTCGTACCCCCATCCGGTTGTGGCAGAAACATCCCCGCGAGCCGACGCCGACCACACAGCGTACACCATAACCGCGTTTCGCGCCAGCCGCCCGCGCTTTCCTCGTCAAGAGTCAGACCCAACGCTTCCGCATCCTGGCGCAAGGGGCCATTGACCGCCTGACGCAACTGCTGGCGCGCCCGGTGCAGGCGCGCCTCCAGGGCGCTGATTGAAAGCCCCAGCCGCCCGGCGACTTCACGCTGCGGCAGTTCCAGCAGATAACACAGTTCCACCACTTCGCGGGCGCTCCCCGAAAGCAACCCCAGCGCCCGATCAAGCAGCAGCGCCATGTCCTGGCGGCTGAGCGCCTCAAGCGGGTCGGGGGCGTGGGTATCGGGAATATTCATTAAAAAAGCCGCCTCCGTCTCCCCGCTCTCTCCAGCATCATTCTGATCCAGTGCGAGCGGCGCAAACCGGCGCTGCTGATCCCTCCATTCTTTGCGCGCGTAGCGGCGGCAGATGTTGCGGCAAATCTCGTCAAGCCAGGCGTGAAAACCTTCAGGAGTATGGAGGCGATCCAGATGTTTCCACGCTTCCAACAGCGTTTCTTGCACGACATCCTCGATGGCATCAGGAGCAACACCCCGCAGTTGTGCCAGGCGATGCAGGCGAGGGCGAGCCGTCCTCAGCCACTCCTCGATTTCTCCACTGATGGTGTTCTGTAGCATTGCTGTCGTCTCCTTTTCAGTATCTTATCACCAAAAGGGCCGCATTCCTTGCGCATTTTTTTATCGGGCGCTGGCGCTTGCAGCGCCTCCTGGAAGGCGGCCCACCGCTGCGCTCTGGCACGCGCTTCTCGAAAACACGAAAAAACACTACGAAAAAATGCACAAGGGAAGGTGAAGATGAAGTGATAGGGGAGCGGAACAACAGGCCAGGACGTTCCTGGCGAAAGCGAAGAAAGCAAGAGAGCAAAGGAGCAGCATATGGAAGCGTGTCCCATCTGCGCTAAACAGCAGGATTCAGTGATCGGCGGGCCAATCTATGAAGATGATCTGCTGTTCGCCCATCACGTCACCAACGACCAGGGGGAAACGTTCCTGGGCTATGTCAGAGCAGAAACCAAACGACATGTCCCCAGTTTCGCCGAATTAACCCAGACCGAAGCGCAGGCCATCGGCCTGCTCGTCACGCGCCTCAGCCGCGCCCTGAAAAACTGCGCCGGTGCAGACCACGTGTATGTCTTCTTCTACGGAGATCACGTCCCGCACCTGCACCTGCACATCTTCGCGCGGTATCCGGGGACGCCCGAAGAATACTGGCGGGAGCGCGTGGATGAGTGGTCTGGCTCACCCAAAGGGGGCGTCGAAGAGGTCACAGCCTTCTGTGACCGGCTGCGCTCTGCCCTGGCAACTGCCCGCTCCTAAGTGGGGGAGCCTACCAAAAGCGGGACCATGCTGGTATAATGAGGGCAAGAGCAGAACGCTTCAGCAAGATTCTGCCAGCAGAGGAGCCAGCATGATTGATTTTGCCCCCACCGAAGAACAAACGGCCATTCGTGATCTGGCGCATCAGATCGCGGTGGAGCAGTTCCGCCGCCTGGAGCGCGCCGCCGATGAAGCGTGCGAGATGCCCGACGACCTGCGCCGCCTGCTGGCGGATACCGGACTCCTCATCCCCTTTCCAGAGGAGTACGGCGGCGCGGGCGTCCAGAGCGCCGTCACGCACGCGCTGATCGCCGAAGAACTGGCCTATGGTGATGGCGGTCTGGCGCTGTATGTCATCGGCTCGACGCTAGCCGGGCTAGCTGTGTTGATCGCCGGAACCACAGAGCAGCACAACGCGCTGCTGCCGCGCTGCTGTGCCGATGGCGGCGCGGGCGCGCCTGGTGCGCTGGGCTGGAGCGAACCGGCCAGCGGCTTTGTCGTGCGCGAGACAACGACCTTGCTGGGCCAGGGTGCTTCCCCTGGCACACTCGAAGTGTCGGGTACGAAACGCGGCGTTGTGCATGGCAAGACCGATGGCCTGCGCGTCGTCACAGCGCGAGAGATGGCGACGCCCGGCCTCGCGGGGCTGCGCCTGGTCGTGCTGCCCGATAACGCGGAAGGCGTCGCCGCCAAACCTGAGTCTCAGCCGCTTGGCCTGCGCGCCGCGCCACGCGCCAGGCTGCATCTGCATCACGTTGCGCTCACAGCTCATGATGTGCTGGGCGGCCTCGATACAGGCGCGGCTGGTGCAGGCGCGCAGCGGTTTATCGCGCTGGCAAACGTCCTGCTCGGCGGGCTGGCGGTAGGCACAGCCCATGCCGCGCTGGAGTACGCCGCCGACTACGCCAAAGGGCGCGTTCAGTTCGGCAAGCCCATCTCCTCTTTCCAGGCTATTGCCTTCATGGCGGCGGAAATGGCAATGGATACCGACGCCGCGCGGCTGCTCGTCTGGCGGGCCGCTCAGGCCTGGGACACTGGCGAAGACGCGGGCGCGCTGCGGCTGGCCGAGCGAGCGCGGATGCAGGCCGTGAAGGTCGCGCAGCGCGTCACTACCGACGCCGTACAGATTTTGGGCGGCGCGGGCTTTTTGCAAGATCATCCCGTTGAACTCTGGATGCGCGATGCCGAAGCGCTGGCTGCGCTGGGCTAGCATTTCAATACCCTCAGCGGGTCGTCATGAGGCACATCTCTCGCCGCGCCAGCCCTGGGTTATGGTACCAGCGCATGCCGCAAAAGTCAAGAGATGCTGCACTAACAGGAGGTTGCGCCATGATTGACTTTCAACTCAGCAAAGCCGAGCAGGCTGCGCGCGAAGAAGCCCACGAGATCGCCGAAAAAGACTTGCGCCCCTTCTCGCTCGAATGTGATCGCACCGAATCTATCCCCGATGAGTTTTTCTGGCGAATGAAGCGCCGCGCTGCCACGCGCACGCCCACGCCACAAGGCGAAAGCCAGCAGAGCCGCCGCTGGGCAGTGCTGGGCGTGCTGAACAGCGAAGAAACGGCCTGGGGCGATGCCGGGCTGGCAACCGGCATTCCAGGCCCAGGGCTGGCCGCGCCGCCAATTCTGGCCTTTGGCTCCGACGAGCAGCGCAAACGCTTCCTGAGCATCTACGAAGACGAGCAGCCGCGCTGGGGCGCGCTGGCCCTCAGCGAGCCAGGCGTCGGCTCGGATGTCTCTTCGATTGCCACGCTGGCAAAGCAGGATGGCGACGACTGGGTGCTGAACGGCACGAAACACTTCATCACCAACGGAGCGCGCGCCGATCTGGTTGTGGTCTTCGCTACCATCAACCCGGAGTTTGGCCGCGCGGGCATCCGCCCTTTCGTCGTACCCAAAGGCACGCCGGGCTTCACCGTCGGACGCATCGAAAAGAAGATGGGCCTGCGCGCTTCGCAGACCGCCCAGCTTTTCTTTACCGACTGTCGCATCCCCGGTGATCATCTGCTGGCCGGGCGCGCTTTCGAGTCAATGGCGGGCTTCAAGGCCGCAATGGGGACGCTCGACGCCACCCGCCCGATGGTCGGCTCGCTGGCGGTGGGCATCGCCCGCGCCGCGCACGAAGTCGCCACCGCCTGGGTGTGCGACGAACTGCCCCAGGGCTACCCCTTCGCTCGCAAGGACGCCGTTGTCGAGGAACTGGAAGATCTGGGCGCGCGCATTGACGCGGCGCGGCTGCTCTGCTGGCGTGCCGCCTGGATGGCCGATCACAACCTGCCAAACTCCAAAGAAGCCTCGATGGCGAAAGCCTACGCCGGGCAACTGGTCATGCAAGTCACCAGCGCAGCGGCGCGCATCATGGGTCCGGCAGAGGATTGCGAGTGCAAGCAGCTAGTCGAAAAATGGTTCCGCGACGCCAAAGTCTTCGACATCTTCGAGGGGACCGCGCAGGTGCAGCGCCTGGTTATCTCGCGCCGCATGTTTGGCGATGCTGGCCCCAAACGCGATTAGGTGGCAAGACCGTAAAACGTATAGAAGAGGGTAATCGGCGCGTCCGTCACTAAGTTTTGATAAGGGAAACAGCTTGCATAAGCCTCAGCCGTTTGCAGGCGCTCAACTTTTTCCAGAAAACGCGCCGTCACCTCTTCATTCATACGGTTTCCATGACGCAAGAACTGGCCCCATAACTTGCGAGCAAGCAGGTGGGGATGGTCAACCTGTGCCGACGCGCCATATTCAGGTGGGAACAGACGGCAATATTCTTTGCGATTATAGAGCCATGTTCCCCCCTGGACGCGCTCGGCGTCGGGAAGTTCCTGGTGAATATGGTGGAACATAGCCTGTAACTCGCCCATACGCGCCTGCTGGCGGTGGTGGCTGAGTGGACCATAGCCGGAGGCATCCCAGTTGCTAAAGTGCATTCGCGCGACTTTCAGATCAGCGTAGAACTCATAGGAAAAACAGCCCCAATGCGGGGCTGGTTCATGCTCTGGAATCAGTCCTTGAGCAGCACGCTCCATATAGAAACGATAGGCAGCAGCGGTTTCGGCAGAGTCAACCTCGATGGTTTCCAGAAATTGCTGCCAGACCGGATTACTGGTGTCGAGGCTCCAGTCCAGGCCCATGATGCGATACAGCGCCGTCTGGCGCAGGAGCGACTCGTGATATGGCTGTCTGGAAAGCTGTGTCATGTTGCGCGCAAAAGTGAACTGAATGTCGAAGAACGCCTGGGGGTAGGGCATGCTCATTCCATCCTTTCGGTGAGCAAGGCAATACACAAGCTGATTCGTACAAGACAGATAATGTATCACACAAAGCGTAAGGAGTCAAGCGTCAGTCACTTATGGATACTATCCGAACGCTCTTTGAGCGCATGCCACAATCCGCAGCCGCTTTTCCTGCCGCGCTCGCCGCGATGTATGACGGCGGGCTGACATTTGACGCGCGCTGATCGCCCCTTGCTCATCGTCAATTTCGTCAGCACACTCGATGGGGTCGTCTCCTATACTCTGCCGGGGCGTTCGGGCGGCGGCGAGATCGGTGGCTTCAACGAAGCCGATGCCTTCACGATGGGCCTACTGCGGGCGCATGCCGACGCGGTGCTGTGCGGCGCAGGCTCCATGAACGCCGACACCGGACACGTGCGCACGCCCGGCTTTGTCTATCCTCCCGCACGCCAGCTTTATGCCGAACTGCGCCAGCGCCTGGGCAAAAACCGCCCGGAGCCGCTCACCGTCGTTGTCAGCGCCAGCGGCCACGTCAACCTGACCGAAGCCAACTTTCATACGCCCGGCGTCGAAACGTGGATCGTCACCACCGACGCCGGGGCCGAGCGGCTGCGCGCCGACCCCAACGCCCAGGCCGTCACCTCTATTCACAGCCTGGGAAGTGAAGCTCGCCTCGCGCCAGAGGCTATCCTGCGCCTGCTGGGCAATGAGTTTGGCCTGCGCATCGTTCTCAACGAGGGCGGCCCCAACATCCTCAGCAGCTTTCAGAATGCCAACTGCGTTGATGAGCTTTTCCTGACGCTCGCGCCGCAGCTTGCCGGGCGCGACGCCGATCATTCGCGTCCCTCGCTCATTGATCAGCACGCCTTCCTGCCCGAAACCGCGCCCTGGGGACATCTCCTCACTCTCAAACAGGCGGGCGATCATCTTTTCCTGCGCTACGCGTTCAGTCGTTCCGATAAACAGCCCTGAGCGCGCCTGTTTCGGCAAGATAATCGCGCGACGAGGTAATCCCGGCTGGAATTGTCCCAACGAACAGGATAGAATCTGATCTTTTGTCCTGCGCGAGCAAGCCACTCATCAGCTATACTTCTATGAGTGGTTCCATCAGCTTGCGTCACTCTAGTTCAGGAGGGGTTGCGCATGATGCGCCGGTCCGTTTTGCGGATGCGCAGCACATTGGGTGCGCTGCCATCCACGTTCTGGGCATTGTGGGGCGGGACGTTCATCAACCGGATGGGGATGCTGGTCTTGCCTTTTCTCACCATTTACCTCACTTCAGCGCGTCATCTCACCGCAGACCGCGTGGGGCTGCTCGCGGCGCTGCCAGGGGTGGGCGGTGTCATTGCTTCGGTACTGATGAGCGTGCTTGCTGATCGCGTTGATCGCAAGCAGCTTCTGGCGCTGACACTGCTGGCCTCGGCGGCATTGCTGCTCTTCGTGCCGTTTCTCTCATCGCTTTTATGGTTGGCTGCGATTGTGTTTGCCTGGAGCGTTGTCAGCGAGATGCAGCGCCCTCTCTCGAACACTCTGGTGACTGATGTTGTTCCGGCAGATCAGCGCAAGCAGGCGATTTCGCTTCTGCGCATTGCGATCAACATTGGGACAGCCGTAAGCGCGGCGCTGGGTGGGCTGATCGCGGCAATCGCGTATCTCCCGCTGTTCATCGCAGATGCCGCAACGACAGTGATCTTTGCCCTGCTGACGCTGGCCCGATTGCCTGTGTCAAAGCGGCCCGCGCCTGAAGACCACCCGCGCGCTTATTTCATGCAGGCGCTGACGCCTTTTCGAGACGGCGCGTTCCGGCGGCTGTGGCTGGCAGGCTTTTTGGGAGTGGTCGTCTACAGCCAGATCACCACCACGTTTGCGATCTATCTGCTTCATCGAGGCGGCAGCCCTCCCCTCTATGGCGGCCTGATGGCCCTGAACGGGATACTGATTACCCTGGTAGAGTTTCCGCTGGTGACGGCGATTGCTCATCTTCCTGCCGCGCGCGTCATGGCGCTAGGATGCCTGGCCTACGCTGGCGCAGCCGCGCTGTGTGGCCTGATCAGTGTACCTGTATGGCTGGTTCTGCCGGTGCTGGCTTTCACAGGGGGCGAAATGCTCTTTTCGCCAGCATTTGGCGTCGTTGGGGCCGACCTGGCGCCGCTTGAGCAGCGGGGAGCATATATGGGCTGGCTGTGGACCGCCAGCAGCCTGGGCTACGTGGTTGGCCCGATCCTGGGGGGCGAGTTACTGCATCTGTCACCGCTCTTGTGCTGGGGAACTCTCCTGCTCATCGGAGTTATAGGGGCAGTGCTGGCCTGGCTTACCCCTCAAGCAAGAGCGTTTCGGGGTCTTCCAGCAGTTCCTTGATGCGCACCAGGAATTGCACCGCCTCGCGCCCATCAACGATGCGATGATCATACGAGACGGCCAGATACATCATGGGCCTGATAACCACCTGCCCATTGAAGGCAATAGGCCGTTCCTCGATCTTGTGCATGCCCAGGATGCCCACCTGCGGCCCGTTGAGGATTGGCGTGGACATCAGCGAGCCAAAAACTCCGCCGTTCGTAATCGTGAACGTTCCACCCTGAAGATCGGAAAGCGTCAGCGTATTCTCGCGGGCGCGTTTGGCAAGATCAGCGATCTCGCGCTCGATCTCCGCAAAGCTCTTGCAGTCTGCATCGCGCACCACCGGCACGACCAGCCCCTCTTCAGCGCCGACAGCAATGCCAATATCGTAATAATATTTCAGCAGCATCTCATCGCCCTGAATCTCCGCGTTCAGACGCGGGAAGGCTTTGAGCGAGCCAACCACCGCTTTTGTGAAGAACGACATAAAACCCAGCGAGACGCCATGCCGCTCCTTGAAACTGTCCTTGCGCCGCTTGCGTACCTCCATAATCGCGCTCATATCAACCTCGTTAAAGGTCGTTAGCATCGCGGCGTTGTTCTGCGTTTGCACCAGCCGCTGAGCAATCGTCTGGCGGCGGCGCGACATGCGCACCCGCTCCTCGCGGCCACGCGGCGCGGCTGGAGTCGGCACAGCCCCTGCGAGGGCAGGCGCAGAGGGGGCGGATGGAGTCCGCGCAGGCGGACCTGGTGGCGGCACGCCCCCAGGCGCGGTTTCAACCGCCTGCGGGGCAGGGCTGGCGGCGTGCTGCTCCAGATAGCCCAGCACATCCTCTTTGGTCACGCGCCCATGCTCTGGCCTGACCCGCGTCAGATCAATGTTATGCTCGGCAGCGATGCGCCGCGCCAGAGGCGTAGCCGTTCCCGCTTCAGATGGCGCTAGATCAGGCTCAACCGGCGTTTCCGGCTTGCCCGGCGCTGCCTCAGCCTGCGCCGACACACGCTCGCCCGCCGCTGCCGAAGGAGCGGGCTGAGCAGCGGCAGCGCCGTCAGCCGCGCCTTCGGCGATCACCGCTAATACATCGCCGATGCCCACCGTCTCGCCCTCCTGCTTCACAATTTGTTGAAGGACGCCGCTCTGCTCAGCGAAAATCTCTTGATTGACCTTATCGGTTTCCAGTTCCACCAGCACATCTCCCTGGGAGACGCGATCACCTTCCTGCTTGCGCCACGCCGCAACGGTGGCCTCAACAATTGATTCTCCCAGGGCTGGCACGCGAATCTCAACTGACATGGCGGCCTCCACGCTGCCTGACCGGCGCTTTCAATGCTTGCGTGATAATACGCTGCTGCTCAGCCTGGTGCAGTTCCATTAGACCCTCGGCTGGGCTGGCGCGCTCCGGGCGGCTGATAACGCTGACCTTCACGCCACGATTGACGAGAGCTTGCAGCTTCGGCGCGACAAACGTCCACGCGCCCATATTCTCTGGCTCTTCCTGCGTCCAGACCAACTCGCGCAGGCGCGGGTATCCGGCCAGAACCTGCGCCAGTTCTTCCTCCGGGAACGGATAGAGCGATTCCACGCGCACGATTGCCACCTCTTCCGCTTCGGCGCGCTCCTGGCTGGTCAGCAGATCAATCGAGACTTTGCCAGCGCAGGCTACCACGCGCGTGACGCTTTCCACGTGATCGCGCGCCAGTTCGTCATCAATCACTGGCTGAAACTCGCCTTCCGTCAACTCTTCCAGACGCGACGCCGAATGCGGATGGCGCAGCAGGCTCTTGGGCGTCATAATGATCAGCGGGCGCGGATCATAGCTCAGATACGCCGCGTGCAGCCGCAGCAGATGATAATACTGCGCCGAAGTGGAGCAGTTGGCGACCCGCAGGTTATCCTCAGCGGCAAGCTGAAGATAACGCTCCAGCCGCGCGCTGGAATGCTCTGGCCCCTGCCCCTCGTAGCCATGCGGCAGCAGCAGCGTCAGCGACGGCTCCTGCCGCCACTTGGCGCGAGCCGAGGCGATAAACTGATCGATCATCACCTGGCCGGAGTTGGCGAAATCGCCAAACTGCGCTTCCCACAGCACCAGCGCGCCTTCGGGGGCGTGAATGCTGTAGCCATACTCAAAGCCCAGCACGCCCGCCTCAGAAAGCGGGCTGTTATAGATGGCAAACGAGGCACGATCTGTAGAAAGATGCTGAAGCGGGATGTAGGTCTTGCCTGTCTGCTCATCGTGCAGCACCGCATGCCGATGGCTGAACGTACCACGCTCGGTATCCTGCCCCGTCAGCCGAATGGGGATGCCCTCCGCCAGAATGGACGCGAAGGCCAGCGCCTCGGCCTGCCCCCAATCAATGCCGCCCTCCTCCAGCGCGTGGCGATAACGCTGAAGCAGCCGCTCCAACTTGGCGTTCGGCGTGAAGCCTTCCGGGCGCTTCAGCAGTTCTTCGGTCCAGCGCGTCACTTGCTCTGCCGACACAGGTGGCAGCATCTTGAAGCCGCCGTAGCGCCCGTTGGTTTCGGCGGCCCCAACAGTAGTCGCCTCGATATGCCCCTGCTCGGCTTCATGTTTGGCTTTGTCCATGCGGGCCAGGGCCGCCTTCATCATCTCTTCGGCGGCTTCGTGGTCAATGGTGCCTTCCTGCTCCAGCTTCTGCGCATAAAGCGCACGCACCGTCGGATGCGCGCGGATGACCTCATACATCTGCGGCTGCGTAAAAGCCGGTTCGTCGCCTTCGTTATGCCCCCAGCGCCGGTAGCCCACCAGCTCCACCAGAATATCTTTATGGAAGCGGCTCCGCCAGCCATACGCCAGCCGCGCCGCCGTCAGGCAGGCTTCGGGATCATCCGCGTTGACATGCACAATCGGAACCTCAAAGCCCTTGGCAAGATCGCTGGCAAAGTGCGTGGAACGCCCCTCTTCAGCTTCCGTCGTAAACCCAAGCTGGTTATTGGTGATGATATGAATTGTGCCGCCGGTATAATAGCCGGGCAGCCGCCAGAGGTTCAGCGTTTCCGCCACAATACCCTCGCCGGGGAAAGCCGCATCACCGTGAATCAGGATGGGCAGCGCGCGGTCCACATGCTGCGTCGGGAAGCCCGGTTGATCGCGGTCCTCCTGCGCGGCGCGGGCCATCCCCTCCACCACCGGATTCACAAACTCAAGATGGCTGGGGTTAGAGGCCAGCAAAAGCTGAATGCCAGCGGCGCTCTCGCGGTGCAGCCGCTCGGCCCCCAGGTGATACTTCACGTCGCCCGTCCAGCCTCCATCTGCCATCTCCGAAGCAGGCGTGCGCTCCTCGTACCTGGGGTGCATAAACTCCGAGAGAATAGCCATGTAGGGCTTTTCGAGGATATGCGCCAGCACATTGAGGCGGCCCCGATGCGCCATACCCATCGCAACCTCGCGCGTACCCGTGTCCATTGCCTGCCCGATGATCTCATCCAGCATCGGCACAAGCGCGTCCACGCCTTCAATTGAAAAACGCTTCTGGCCGGGAAACGTCTGGTGCAGATAACGCTCAAAGGCTTCGACCTCTGCCAGCCGCTCCAGCAGTTCGCGCTTCGCTGCCGGATCAAGCTCCTGGCGATAGAGCGCCAGCCCCACCGCATCGCGCAGCCAACCGCGCTCGTCGGGGCTTTTGACCTGATCGAACTCGTAACTGATCGTGCCAGAATACATCGCGCGCACCCGATTGATCGCTTCCAGCGCATTGCGCGCGCCCTCAGCGGCATGCCCGCCGACCACATCCGGCGGCAGCGCGGCCAGATTGGCTTCGGTCAGCCCATACGTCTCCAACAGGAGCGCCGGATCGCCCAGAGGCGGCGTACCCAGCGGGTCCAGGTGCGCGCCCAGGTGGCCGCGCGCGCGGATGCCATGCGCCAGCGCCGTTGCTCCGATCACATGTTGAATAGTAAATGCTGGCGGCTCCGAGGGAGCCGCGACAAAAATAGTCGGCGGCGCGGCTGGCGCTTCCGCGCCTTCGGCAGACCAGCCCTCGAAAACCGCTCGCGTCTCCGGGTCCACCGAAGCTGGATCGCGCTGGTAGCGTTCGTAGAGTTCCAGCACATAGCCCGCATTTGGCCCGTAAAACGACGCTAATTCATTAACCATTGGAAAGGTGATGCCCCTCCGCGAGACGTTTCTATTGTCTGTCTCGTCTCGAATGCTCTCTCTTCATTATATTCCAAAGAGGGTAGTACAGACCAGGAGCCGCGTTTCGCACTCTGCTAAAACGCGGCTCCTGATCAGAGCTACTCAACTAGCGCCCTGGTTGGCTGCAACAGGGTATCAGGCGGGCTGAAGCTCCACCTTGACCCATCCCTCTTTATGCTCGTCAAATGCCTTATAGGCTTCAACGGCGGAATGCAGCGGCTTTTGCTGGCTGATGATCTGGCTCGGCTTGATGGTGCCGTTGCGCACCAGATCAACCAGCCTGGGGAGATACTTGCGGTGGTGGCAATTCCCCATATTTACCGTCAGGTTCCGGTTCATCGCCAGACCGATTGGGAAGAAGCGGTCCGTCTGGGGATAGATGCCGATAATCGAAAGCGTACCTGCTTTCGCCAGCCCTTGCACCGCCCACTCCAGCGCCAGCGGGGGCGCGTCGCCGGGTCGCCAGTTGCCGTTGCTGGGGTGAACCACAGGCGCAATCTCCTGTACCTCTTGCTGGAACTCCTGCGCGCGCTGCTGCATCTGTCCGGCAGCGGGGCCGCTGTGCGGGCGGCTCGCGTCCACGCCAACGGCATCTATCGCGCGGTCAACGCCAATGCCAGCGGTGAGATCACGGATGACCTGCACCGGATTTTCCGCATCAAAATTGATGGCCTCGGCCCCCTGCCGACGCGCCACATCGAGCCGAGACGGGTTGTTGTCAATTGCCAGGATACGCCCAGCCCCTAAAAGCCTGGCACTGGCAATGGCGCACTGGCCGACAGGCCCGCAGCCAAAAACCGCTACGCTGTTCCCAGGGGCAATCTCAGCCAATTTGGCCCCAAAGTAGCCGGTAGGAAAGATGTCCGAGAGGATAATCGCATCCTCGTCGCTCACCTCATCCGGCAGCTTGACCAGCCCCACGTTCGCATAGGGAATGCGCGCCCGTTCCGCCTGAAGGCCATTGAACGCCCCCGATTCTTTCGGCCCGCCAAAGAAGGCTCCGCCCGCCTGGGGTCCGTTCGGGTTGGCTTTGTCGCACATGGCAAAGTAGCCCACCCGACAGTACGAGCAAACACCGCAAGCAATTGTCGCGGCAATAACCACCCGCTCGCCGCGCTTGAGGTTACGCACTTCTGGCCCAAAATCCTCGACCACACCTACCCCTTCATGGCCTAGAATCGTGCCAGGGACCATCCCTGGCATTGTCCCGCGCACCATATGCAGATCAGTCCCACAGATGGCGCTCGCAGTCAGGCGAACAATCGCGTCGGTTGGCTCCTTCAATGTAGGTTCAGGGACATCATCCAGGCGAATATCCCCAACTCCATGAAAGACAACGGCTTTCATGTCATGTAAGCTCCTCTTCTCTGTATGGTTCAACCTCTGGTTCAACATGAGCATCTGTACACGACTCTTTCTCGTGCAACTTTTGCGCCAGGAGCGCCCAGCCGCGTTAGCCAGCAACACCCGGAAGCCGCACGCGCTATGCTATACTCGAAGAAAGAACGTATCCCCTGAGTGCAGCGGCCAAGCAGCGCGATGCAAGATAGACTTGCTCAACTGCCAGGAAAGAAGGCTTGCCATGACCGCATCCGGCGCCCCCAGCCGACCAGAGACTATGTTGTCTACCCAGGCGGCTCCAGCCGCCACACCCGGAACGGGTGAGCCGACCATGCCCGATACACGCGGCGTGAACTATTACGATGCCGACCCACATCTGGCCTTCTTGCTGCGCCGGATGCTGCCGCCCGCTGACTTTGCCCGCGCAGAGCCACACCTGCGCGCCCTGGGCAAGCTGGCAGGCGAACGCCTGGACTCGCTCGCCGCCGAGGCCAACAAGCACTTGCCCCAACTCATCAACTTCGACAAGCGCGGCCAGCGGGTGGACGAGATCGTCTTTCACCCGGCCTATCACGAACTGGGGCGCGTCTTCTATGAGCAGTTCGGCATCGCCGCCATGTCCTACCGCGATGGCGTGCTGGGCTGGCCGGAGCGCGCGAGCGACCAACGGGAGCGAGAGTGGCCGAACCCGGAGAGGCCAAGCGCTCCGGGCCGAAGGCCGGAGCGCGGGCCGCATCTGGTAAAGTTCGCGCTCGCCTACATCGGCAATCAGGCCGAAAGTGGTATCTTCTGCCCCCTCTCCATGACCGACACCCTCTCGCGCGTCCTGCTCATGTATGCCCCTCCCGACGTACAGGCGCGCTATCTGCCGCGCCTGACCGCTACCCGCTACGAAGACCTCTTCACGGGCGCGGAGTTCCTGACCGAAAAACACGGCGGCTCCGATGTCGGCGGTGGCACGCGCACCATTGCCCGCGAAACGCCTGATGGCTGGCGGCTGAGCGGCGATAAGTGGTTTTGCAGCAACGCCTGCGCCGATGTCATCCTGACACTGGCCCGTCCAGAGGGCGCGCCCGCCGGAACCAAAGGGCTGGGCCTTTTCCTGGTCCCGCGCGTCCTGCCCGATGGCACACGCAACAGCTACACCATCAACCGGCTAAAAGACAAGCTAGGCACGCGCTCGATGGCTTCCGGCGAAGTCACCTTCAACGACACCTTTGCCCATCTCATCAGCGGCCCTGGCAAAGGCTTCATTCAGATGACCGAGATGCTCAACCTTACCCGCGTCTGGACGGGCCTGGGCGCGCTCTCCTTGATGCGCCGCGCCCTGCTGGAATCGCAGACGCACGCCGCTGGCCGCCTGGCCTGGGGCCAGCCGCTGGACAGCTTCCCGCTGATGCGGCAGATGCTGCTGGACCTGACATTGGAAGTAGAAAGCTGCGCGGCGCTGCAATTCTTCGCCGTCCAGACACTTCAGCGCGTTGATGACGGCGACCAATCAGCGCAGCCTCTGCTGCGTATCCTGACGCCGCTGGTGAAATACTACATCTCCAAGCGTTCGCAGTGGGTCGCGCAGGAAGGCATGGAGGTGCGCGGCGGCAACGGCTATATCGAGGATTGGCCCAACGCCCGCATCGTCCGCGACGCCGATGTCAACGCCATTTGGGAAGGCTCCAGCAATATCGTCGCCCTCGACGTTGCCCGCGCCATGACCCGCGAAGGCGCGGGTAGCTCAGGCGTAACCCTCTTTGCCGCGCTCGATGAGAAACTGGCCGCGCTCCGCGAGCCAGCCGTTGCCCGCGCCGCCGCGCTCACCCGCCGCGCCCTGGACCGCCTGGGAACGAGGTTTGCCAAAACCGCCGCGCTGGACGCCAACGCCCGGCAGCTTCCCTTGCGCGGTCTGGTAGACCGCCTGGGCCAACTGGCTTGTATCACTCTCCTGCTGGACGAGGCCGAGACGCAGGCCGCCCAGGACCACAGCTACCGCCAGCTTTTCCTGGCCGCGCGCTTCCTGCGCCGGGCCATCTATCCACATCCTGATGGCCCCGGCTTCGACACGGACCGCGCCGCCTTCGATTACTTCCGCGCCATCATGGACTGGTCGCCTATCCCTGCCAGCGCCGCAGAAGAGCTTCTGGCCCTGTGTGAATCATAGCCCTTGCAGAGCTTGCGGTATCTGCTGGCACATGACGTGCGACCAAAAAGTTCAACGTCGGTGGGCCGACAAGAACCCACCACTGTGAACAGATGCGAGCGCGCCTTTTGGGTGCGCGCAGGGAAGGAGTTATGTCTTATGAGCGCAACGAGTCCAGCGCAAAGCCAGAACATCGGCTCGCCCATTAGCAACGAGGTGTATAACCTCATCACCGTACTCCAGACCAAAATGCAAGGACTGGAGGCATATCGCAAGTACGCGCAGGACGGCGGGAGCGCCCAACTCTGGCAATATCTGACTCAGGGAGATTCACAGGCGGTGCAATACTTGATGCAAGAACTGGAGCGGATCGTGCAGACAGGGCAGCACCGCCTGCGCCAGCCAGGCCAGATGGGACAACAGCCGCAGATGGGGCAGCAGCCGCAGATGGGCGGCGCTCCCATATCCTGAGGAGTCGGCAAGCGCCGGAATCCCTTAAGGCCAGATGTGCTAGAATTACTCCAGAAATAGTTCCCCCTGTTCATGGCAAGTTATGCCGATGAGCAGGGGGAGTCTTGTCGTCAAATCAGCCGGAGAGCGATGACCACCTCTCCCTCCCAGCAGATTTATGAAACCTCAGGATTTCCTCTCAAAAAAAGAGGCAGCACCTGTTCCAAGAGGAGGGGAGCGGCGCTATCTGCCGCTGCTCACACTCTCCTTCTTGCTCATCACCGCCATTGGAGCCGTTCTCCAACTCCTCTTTCCCGAAGTGTTCCTGGCCCTGCGGCGCGATCCTGCCGCGCTGGAAGCGGGCGAGGGGTGGCGCATTCTATCGCCCCTGCTGGTACTTGATGGAGAGGTCTTCTGGCACTTCGTCTACGATGCCCTGGGCCTTTTCCTCGTAGGCGCTCTGGTCGAGCGGCTGCTGGGGCGAGGCCGCTGGCTCATCCTCTTCTTTGCCGCCGCGCTAGCCGGTAATATCGCTGGTTATGCCTGGAACCCCTACGGCGCTGGCGCGTCCACCGCGCTTTGCGGGCTGATCGGCGGCTTAGTAATCTGGCAAATCAAGCGCAGCGACTTCTACCTGCTCGCCTCCCTGTACGCGCTGGGCCTCGCCTCCGTCCTGGCCCTGGAAGCCATCATCGCTGTGTTCATCGCCAACGCGTTGTTCGGTATCGTCGTCGCTGCGCTGGCCTGCGGGCTGCTCATCAACCTCCTGCTGCGCCTGCTCAGGCGCAAGCCCGACACCTCTGCCAGCGCCTATTTCGTCTTCGCAGTGGTCCTTCTCTCCGCGCTGGCGCTGGTTGTCCTGCGCGACCTGCATGGCGTGGCCCTTCTCACCGGACTTGGCGTGGCTGCCCTACTCCGCTGGCGCAAGCCCATATTCCGCCGCCTGCCTTTTGCAAGGTGAAGGTTTTTTCTGCCGTCTGCTTCCCTCACAGGCGAAAAGATGGCATTGAGCCAGTCAAACACCCTCTGGTGAAACACGGCGCGAGCGCCACACGCGCAATATTCCCACGCGCCCTCTTATGCTATGCTAAAGGCACGTACTCAACAATACATGTACGCGCCCGCTTTGCGTTGTCATCAGAACCATTATGAGAGGATCGTATGCTTCTGGAAGTTGAGGTCTATAAGAAGCTTGTTAATGGCGAGCAGTGGGGAAGGTGGAAGGGCTATCAATCTTAGCTCAGGCGCAACTGCGGGCTGATGCCGACAAGGATGGTATTGAGCTGTTCTACTTGTTCAGGCGTGAGCGCCTCGCCTTCGGCGCTGATGGTGATCCGAAACTCAAAGTTCATGTCTGGGAAGCTGTTTCTGATCTCCTGCGCAGCCTGCGGGAGATCAGCGAGGGCTTTGAGATTGAGCCTGGCTTCGACAGCGATGCGCGTCTTCTTGGGCTGGACGTGCTGCTTGATAATCTCGGTATCGGGCTGTTTTTCAATGCCCTCCGGCAGCAGGATTTTGCCCTCAGATGCCGCCTGCTTTGCCGCGCGGATAAACACCGCGTCTGGAATGGTGACGCCCCGCGCACGTTCAATCGCCGCTTTGATGTCTGCCAGTTTTGCCTGACCGCCTTGCAGCAGGCTCGTGACCGAGGCGTCGATGAAAGCGCCGGTATCAAGCGTCGTGATCTCACGCGGGCGCACCAGGATGGCGGCGCGCTCGGCTGGCGCAGCAGTGACAAGCTGAGCAGTGTCAAGCGAGAAGGTGTTCTGGCGCTCTCCATCCAGCAGCGCGTCGCGCAGGATAGGCCAGGGGACTGGCGTTCCCTCTTTCGCTGTCAGGGCTTCGAGCAGGCGGCCAATCGTAGTGCTGCCAGCGGCCCAGGCTTCTGGCAGGGCTACCGGGCCGAGCGCGCCACCCTTCAGCGCCTGGGGGGCAGGAAGCACTTTCACGCCATCGAGCGCGAGGTCAGGGGGCAGTGATTCGTGATAATAGCTCTCGCCGCTCATCTGGAGCAGGAGCAAACCATCTTTCACGGCGGTACGCAGCGCCTGATCGAGCGTCTGCGTGCTGTCGAGCCTGGGGGCAAGGCGGCCAGCAAAATAAGCGTTGATCTGCTCTGGCGTGAGTCCTCCATTGGGCGGCGTCGGCCAGAGGTCGCCCAGCGCGCCGGGCACGAGCAGGCCAGGGTCCAGGCTGGTGAGCGTGGCATGTTTGATCGGCACAATCTCCAGTTCTTCTCGGTGCAGGTCTTCCTCGGAGGGAGTCTGGCGCCAGATGGTGCGGACGCTGCCATCCGAGCGGACCAGCCGCAAGACCAGCGCGCCGCTCTGCGCGCCTTGCCGCAGCGATTCATCCAGTACCCGGCGTCGCAGCAGCCGGGGCAGGCGGGTAAACTGCCCAAAGGAGCGCGCCAGGTCAATGACCCTCAGTTCCGTTTGCCCGGCGCGCCAGAGATTAAAGTAGCTGTCGGGCAAGAGCAGGTCCGGGTCAATCTTTTCGGGGGCCAGCCGCTCGCTCTCGCGCAGCGTATGGATGATGCGCTCAAAGGGCGCGGCGTTTTGCTTGTCCGGGATGATCTTGAGCAGTTCGCCCCTGATCGTGCCTCCCTCATCGGCGGCCACCAGCACCGACCAGGTAGCCTGGACGGAGCCAGGAATGAGCCTCTCCGCATCTTGTAGCTCTTTTTGCAGCTTCTTTTGCTGGGCCTCGGAGAGCCGCGCGGCATCATCGCTTTTTTGCACCAGTTGCCAGGCCAGCGCCCGTTTGATCTGGTTGCGCAGGCCGCTCAGGCTGGAGCTTTCGGGAGCCAGCGCCACCAGCGCGTTCTTGTAGGTGCGCGGGTTGTTGGGGCCGCTGGTGGTGCCAAAGAAAGCGTTGACCTCTGCCGAGACGGGCTGCTCCGGGGTGACGGCGCATTCCGGGCCAAGGACGAGATAGCGAACATCGGGCCTGTCCTCCACGTCGCGGGGAGAGCGCGGCAAGACATGCGCCGGAATATCATTCGGGCGCTCGGTGAGCGTTTTGGCGTTCGATACCCGCTTGTGAATCTCGTCTTCGATGTCGCTGCCTTTCACCCGGTCCATCGCGGCAGCGTGCATCTGGTTCAGGTTGGGCGTCAGGTCAAGCTGCCAGAAGTGATCGTCACCTTCCACCAGGAACCAGGAGAGGCCGCGCCAGCCCTTGAGTCCTTCGATCAGACTGATCTGATCCACGCCGGAATAGGCCAGCAGACCCAGCAGATCAGGCGTTTCGGCGCGCTTGCCGCGTGGCTGGGAATGCAGAAAGGTGGCAATGACCGCCTGCTCGATCTGCCGCTCATGCAGCGCGGGATATTGCCCCTGCGCAGTGCGCGCCCGCGTGGTCTCGCCTTCCAGAATAGGCCGCCAGTTTTCGCCGTCGTCGGTGGCTTTGACCAGTTCGGCGAGCGCGGGCGAAAGGGTGGTCGGTTCGCCGCGATAGTTGAGAAAGGCGCCGGGAGCGATCAATGGGCTGGAGTCGTGGCCTGCGGCTTCCTTTAAGGCCAACCCCAGCAGACGCAGCGCGCCGCGCGTGCGCTGAAACTTGGAGAGCAGCGTCCATTTCTGGATGAGGACATCCAGCAGTTCAGGATGAAACGGATACGAGTCGCGGAAGCGGCGCTCGGCCTGCTGATCCTTCTGGCTGTCGCGCACAGGGATATTCTGGAGCGCGGCGGAAATGGAATTGGCAATGGTCTGGCGCTCTTCCTCGGAGGGAATCTGCTCGAAAAAGCGGCGGCGCAGCACTTCGGGCAGGTCGTCGCGCCCTACCGGCTCGATATTCTCTTCAACGCGGCCAAAGATATTTTCCAGTTCGCGCAAGATAATGATGCCGGTGGCGTCGTGCTGTTCGGTTTCGGAGGAAACGAGCGATGCCACCAACGCGCACTTCGAGGTGCGTCCTACCGCCTGCGTGAGCCGCTGAAAGAAGTCCTTGAGCGTGCCGAGCGTGCTGGCGCGAGCGTTATACGCATCGCGGCAATACATGAGGGTTTCGTCAATGAGGATCAGCGTGCCGCTGCCGTCGCGCTTCTGGGGCAGGGCCAGCAGTTCAGCCAGCCGCTCCTCGCCAGGGGCGCTGTACTCCTGCGGGTTGTCGTTGACCATCGCATAGCCAGCCGCACCGCCAAGCTGAAAGGCCAGGATGCCCCAGGGCGTGTAGGCGGTGCGACTGTTGCCCTCCGCGTCGTAAACCGTCAGCCCTTCCTGAAAGTTGAACTTATCGAACGGCAGCAGCGCGACCCGCGCGCGCGGCAACTGCGACACGTCGGCAAAGGTGAGGAATGTGGCGACGGTGGGGTGGTCGTGCAGTTTCGCGCCTTCGGCGGCAGGCGCGTGCGGACGCCGGGCGCCCGCACTCTCGCCTGCGGCTCGCGCGCCCTGTTCGGCCAGATGCAGCAGGGCGATGAGGGTATGCGTTTTGCCGCCGCCATAGGCGACCTGCATGCGGATGACCGGCTTGCCATCGGACAGATCGCTCAGCCGCCGCGTGACCTGGCGCACCAGCAGCTTCATCTGGCCGGAGGGATAGGTGCGCGAAAAGAAATCCTGCGGCTGCTGGTAGATGGGCGGCGCGCTGCCCTGGCGCACCAGATTCAGGTCGGCGGCAAACTCGAAAAGTTCCAGCCGCCCGCTGCGCACGTCTTCGCGCAGAATACAGCGTTCATGCCAGGCAGGAATGGACATAGCAGGATTCCTTTCTATTCGGCCAGATCAGTTTCTGGCAAAGTAAGCTGAAGCATCGCTTCGGCGGCCATGACGACAGCACCCTTGCGGCGGCCCCAACTGACCAGCGCCTCCAGCAGGGTGCGTTCGCGGCTCTTGGGGTCGCTCATCTCCAGGATGCTCTGCGCCATCGCCCAGAAGGCTTCGTTGTCCGGCCCCAGGCCGTGCGTGGTGATGTACTGGTTGAGAGCGTCGGTCTGACCAGCCGACCAGAGCGCCATCAGCCGGTGGAGCATATCAACCATAGGCAGCGCGCCGTTGGGCAGCGGTTCGCCCAGGCCAGCCCCGCCCCTGCCGACGGGGACGCCAGAGCTACGCTCCACCCCGGCGCGCTCCTCGAAGGTGAGCAGGCGCAGGTCATTGCCGGACATTTTGGCAGTGCGGGCCTCGCCCTCGTCCTCGCCCGCCTCTTCGTCGCCGGGGGGCGCGGCGCTGGCGTCCCCGCCGACAGGGGCGGGGGAACCGGCTCGCCTGGCGCCGCCTCTGGCGAGGATGCCGCGCTGGCCGCGCAGGTCGTCCAGGTTGAGGCCATAGCCGCCAGCCAGCAGGATACACTCGCCCATCGGGGCCGGACCCAGCCCGAAGCTGTGCCGGTGCATGAGGTAATAGCGCGTGGTTTCGTCGAGCGTGCCGGTACTGGCCCCGTGCAGGATGCGCCCCAGGGCAAAGTCGGTGACGAGCCGCCGCACCTCGCGCAGAAACTCGCCGACGGTGAAGTGGCTGCCGTCCAGGCGGCGCACCTCGCGGTAGCTGCTGTAGCTTTCCAGCGCCGGACCCACCGCCGCCCAGATGAAGTCGGGGCCGGAAATGCCCTGGTCCCAGAAGTAGCGCAGGCGCTCGGTGATGCGCTCCTGCATGCGGCGCATGACATCGCCGTAGCGCCCGGCGCCCGCCTCTTCCGGCCTCTTGCGGCACACCAGCCAGATCGATGACGCCAGCGCCGCCGAGTTCAGGGCGCGGGTGCGATTGCCCATTTCGGTATCAATCGGCCAGGAAGCGGTGACTGTCCAGCCAGCGGCAATCATGGCGCTGACCAGCGTTTCCCACGCCTGTACATCCTTATGGGCGAAGACGACAACCATGATGCCATCGGGTCGCAGGGCTTGCTGGGCGCGGGCAAATGCCTTTGCCATGCCCGATTCATAGTTGAGACGAGCAGCCTGCTCATCTTTCTCAAACAGGCCAGCGTTCTGAACCAATTCGCCTTGCTTGGGTACAACCTCTGCGCCGAAGACGCTACCAAATTGGCCGTTCAGGCTGCGCTTGAGCCAGACATAGAAGAAATCAGAAAGATCAGCATAGGGAACAGCATCATAATAAGGAGGGTCAGTAATGATAGCATCATATGTTTCTCTGTCAGTTAGATCGGTAGCTGAGCCTTGACGTACCTCCGAGGTGCCATCGTTTGCTGCCTCAAGGGCATGCTCAATAAATCTAGCAACCCACTCAAGTTGGCCTGGAAAGCCGCCAGAAGTTCTGGCTGTTGGATTGAGTTCGGCAAAATCCCAACTAATGGTTAACCGAACTCCAGATAACGTATTGGCGATCTTCTGATAACCAACATCCCAGTGGGTAAGAGTGCTTCCACGATCCGCAATGCGATCAATTACCAACGCAAGATATGCCCTAATTGCCTCAACCAAGCCAGTGCTATATCCCGTTTCTTCCATAGCCAAAGAGGCTTGCTCAGTCCAATAAACCAAAGTAAGCAGCATTAATAGGGCACGATCTGTGAATATATCATTGAAGTGATTGAAACCATACCTAACTATAATGACTCCTTGATTCCGTGAGGAAAGATAGGCTAAGCCAATTGATTCTCTTGGACGACCAAGCGGAATGCGCGATTCTGCTAATGGTAATTGTTCAGTTGCCATTCGTGCTGAAGCCAAATCATCTTCGGTAGGTTGGCGATATTCTTTGCTTTGATTGCCTTCTATAACAACTGCTGTCATCTGTGCGCCCATGCGGTGTTGCTGTCCTTGCTGACGTAGATACTCGGTGGGAAGTTGAGTACCGCAGCGCGGGCAAGTAGCTTTTGCTACGGTCATTGTAGGTTGTCCAGGCTCTTCCTTCTCATCAGGTTCCCATATCTCGAAGCGTACTGGGCCTGATTTACCATCAGGGATGAGGCGTAAGGCGGCACGATGTCCCTCTGCTTTACTTAACCAGAGCGTCTTGAGCAGCGGAACCTCTGTCCCGCAGTTGGGGTCAGGGCAGGGAACGGTACGCGCCCAGAGGTAGGTCAGCGGGTTTTTGCCATTGACGGCGGGATAGAATGGCGCAAGCTCCTGGCGGGCGTGGTCCAGCACCCAGCCTCCCCAGGCGCGCAGGTGGTCGGCCAGGTTGCCCAGGCGCTGCATCTCTTGCTCTTGCCAGAGGGTCTGCTCGATGGCGGCGTTGGCCGCCGGGACGGCGGCGCTGCGCTCGGGAGGGCGGCTGCTTTCGGTCAACGGTAACGCTGGCGGGACGGTGGCGCTGCGCTCGGTACGGGCGCGCTTTGTGCTGGGATTCGCGCTTGCCGGGCGAGTGGCCGACTCCAGATATTTCACTACCTCTGGCGGAATAGGCCAGGTCTGGCCCGCCAGCTTCTGCGGATATTCCAGCGTGCAGCGCAAGAGCAGCCAGGCCACCGGGTTATAGTCAATGGCGGTCACGTCGCAGCCCAGCCGCATGGCCTCAAAGGGGATGGCTCCGCCGCCAGCGAACATATCCAGCACTTTGGGGGCGCGCCCGCCAAACGCCCGGCGAATCTCCTCGCGGAACCTGTGGAGTTCCGGCCCGTTCTCCGTTCCCCAGCGGGTGATGCTTTCGATGCGCTTGCAGAGTTCGGCGCGGCTGGCGTCGTCGCCAGGGTCGGGCAGCAGCGAGGCAATCACGCTGGCCCGCGAGGCGGCCAGCGGGCGGCGCGCGGGCCAGATGTGCAGCGTGGAGATATGGCCGTGTCGCACGTTCTTCTCGTGCTTGGAATCTTCGGAGACCTTCTTCAGCGGGAAGGCTTCTTCAATCAGACGGCGGGTTGGCGTGGTTCCCTCGCTCATGGCGGTATGCTCCTTTGGGCTGGCGATTCTATTGGCGCGGCGTTGAGACGCCGGGACGGCGGCGCTCCGCTCGATAGGGTTGCTCCTTAGTGTTGATGGTTACGCTGGCCGGGCGTTGAGTCGGTTTCCAGTCGGGCCGCTGCGAGCGGAGCGCCGCAGTCCCGGCGGCAAAACGCCTGGTTAGGGCGAACGCTGCTGTCATAGCAAAACAGGCGCTTCCACCCAGGGCCAATGCTCCAGGTTGGCTTTCATCGGGTTTTGCACGATATATGTGACAACTTGCCAGAAGTCTCGCTCATCGCGGATCAGACGATCATAGTATTCGCGTTCCCAAAAGACGCCTTTGCTGCCGAGCAGCTTCTGGGCTTTATGTGCTGTATAGGATTTCCAAGAGTGCAGAATATCTGGCAGGCTCGCGTCGCCCAGTTGCTCCATCAGAATGTGTACATGATTGGGCATGATACACCACGCATGGAGACGATAGCGTGTTCCATCGAAGAAGCGTAATGCGCCAGCCACGTACTCGGCAATCACCGCATTGCGTAAAGAACACGCGCCCGCGCCGGTATCGAGAAAGCGCTGGATGCGTGCCCGGCAGAAGGCTTCCAGTCGCTGTTTTTCTCCAGGCGTAACCTGCCGACCCTGTGCCTGTATGCGGGCGAGCAGCGTCTGGCGTTCAGCTTCATAGGCTTCACGGACCTCTCGTGGCAGGGAGTCGGCCAGGCGGAACGTGATGAAGTAAGCTGCCCCGCGCTGTTCCCAATGAGGGATATATCCGCGTGTTCGTTTGTTGATCGCCTCCGGGTCGGGCGGGTCGGCTGGCGCTGTGTCATTCATAGGTCTACTCCTTTGGGTCGGCATTCAGGCTGGCTTAAGGCCGAGACGCTGCGAGCGGAGCGCCGCCGTCCCGGCGGCTCAATGCTGCGCACGCGCGAATGCTGCTCCTCATAGCGTTCCGCTGCGAGCGGAGCGCCGCCGGGCCGCCGACTCAATGCTGCGCTCGCGCGAATGCTGCTCCTCATAGCATTCCGCCGCGAGCGGAGCGCCGCCGTCCCGGCGGCCCGGCGGCGCTCTGCTTAGTAGGATTGCTCCTTTCGGCCAACGGTAACGATAGGCGGGCGTGCTGCCGAGACATCTTTCTTCTTTCTTCGTATTCCGACTTCCTATGCTTCTTTGGGCTGGGCCAGGATGGCGGCGGCGGCGATGGTCACGCCGCCTTTGGCCTGGGCGATGCCCCGCGCTGCCGGGTTCTGAATGACACGCAGTTCTGGCGCGGGCGTTTCGCAGTGAAAGACGACATAGAGCCAGTAACGCTCGCCGTGATTCTGGGCCTGCGCCCACTCGTTGGGCGTCAGTTCCACCTCGCCAGCGCGGGCGCGGCCCTTCACTTCGATCAAGCGCGGCGGCTCGTCGGGGCGCGTGGAGCGCAGATCAAAGCCCAGCTTGAGCGTCGGGTCATGGACATCCTCAACCACGCCGCCGTGTCGCTCCTCGTAATGCTGCGCCGTCTGCATGGCGATGCGCTCCACCTCATCGCTGCGGCGGCGCTCGGCCTCCTCCGGGGCCATCGGCAGCACCAGGGCGCGGGCGTAGACCTGCATCGTACCCATCTCAATGGTGTCCGGCTCGGTCTGCGCGGCGTGCAGCGCGGCGTCCTTCTCCTGTTCCAGCCGGTTCATCTCGTCAACGCAGCGATGGAGCCTGGTGCGCGCCGCTGGCTCGTTGCGGGCCACCGCCTCCTTCAGCCGGGAATAGTGTGTGGAAAGCTCGGCCTCGCGCAGATTATAGGCGGCGGTAAGCTGGCGTTTGCGCTCCGGCACGCGGGCCGCCGCCTCGGCGCGCAACTGCTCCAGCCGGGGCAGCGCCTTCTGGGTATACAGATATTCCTCCACCGGCGTCATGTCTTCGGCGGCCCGCAGCAGGGCTTGCGGCAGTTCGCCGGAATGCGCGTCTTCCGGCGGATTGGCGGGCAACAGCGTCATCAACTGATGGGCAGGCACCTCTTCGCAGCGTCCATCGGCCCAGCGACGGATGCCAATCAGCACCTCGGCCAGGGGTTGATGCTCCGCGCCGTTGGTCGGGCTGGTGTCGGGAGCCGGGCGGGTCTGGATGATGGGCACTTTTGCCAGCGCGAAGAAATAGGGTTCGCTGGCGTCGGGGTCGAAGAAGACCGCGCCCCGCTCCGCTTCTGCCGCGCAGCGGAACATGCACAGGTCCAGCACGGCGTCAAAGACGGCCTCGCCTGGATGCAGATAGGCGGCCTCCGGTCTGGCGGCGGCGGGCGGCATCGCCAGTTCGCGCCGGAAGGTCAGTCTGTCGCGCAGGTCGGCGGGATAGCTGGCCTCCAGCGCGTGCAGCACGCCTTCGTGGGCCTGCTCCAGCCAGAAGATGCCGTTGGGGTCGCCGCCCAGGTTCATGCCCAGCCGGGCGCAGGCCGCCTCGAAAAAGGCGCGCACATAGGCGGGCATCATGCGTTTGATCTCGGCGGCCTCCAGGTCGGCGCGGATGCCATCCAGCAGGGCGCGCACCTCCGAACATTCCACGCGGTTGCGCTCGGCCTCCAGTTCCTGGCGCACGCGGTTGGCATCCAGCGCCGATTCCACCTGCGCCACCGCCTCATCCACTTCGCCCAGCAAGACGGCGCGCTCGATGATCTTTTGCAGCGGCTGGCCGGAGAACTGATTGCTAATCAGGTCAAAGACTTTATCGCTGCCCAGTTCCCTGCGGATATTTTCCAGCTTATCCAGCAGCACCTCCAGCACGCGGCCCTCGCGGGTGTCTTTGGCAATGACGTTGATGAGCAGCACATCATGGGTCTGCTTGTAGCGATGCACGCGGCCCATGCGCTGCTCCAGCCGCGCCGGGTTCCAGGGAATGTCGTAGTTGATGAGCAGCCAGCAGAATTGCAGGTTGATGCCTTCGCCAGCGGCATCGGTTGCCACCAGATAGCGCGCGCCGTTCGGGTCGCGGAAGAACTCCACCTGCTGCTCGCGCTCCTCGAAGTTCAGCCCGCCGTGAATGCTGGCGATGTGGCCTTCGTGGCCCATGCCGCGCAGCCGCTCGATCAGAAAGTCCATCGTGTCGCGGTGTTCGGTGAAGATCAGCACCTTGGTATTGGGATGCGTCTCCAGGGCGCGGCGCAGTTCCTCAAACTTGCTTTCGTGCCTGCCGGTATAGACACCGCGCGCCATCGCGCAGAGCTTTTCGACTTCGGCCAGTTCCAGCCGCAGATCATCCACCGTGCGCGAGGCGGTGGCCCCGGCCACCTCCTGTTCGGCTTGCTCGTTCTCTTCCAGGCCGTCCACCGGCTCTTCTTCGTCGCCCGTCTTGGTATCCAGCGTGCTTTCAACCTGAAGCTGTTCTTGCTGCCTGGCAAATGCCGCAGCGGTCAGTCTGCCAGCTTGCAGTTCGCGCAGTTCCTGGCCCAGCTTTTCGGCGCGGCGCTCCAGCGAGCGCAGAATAGCGTAGCTGGAGCTTGCCAGGCGGCGCTGCAACATGCTCATTGCCAGCCCGGCGGCGGCGCGGTTGGTGTTCCTTGCCAGATTGAAATAGGTCTGGCAGTAGGCGGTGACGGCATCGTAGAGTTCCTGTTCTGGTGGCGTCAGCGGATAGGCCGCCGGTTCTGTCTTGCGGCGCTTGTAGAGCGGCGCGCCATGTTGATCGATCATCTCCTCTTTCATGCGCCGCAGCAGGTGATGCCGCTTTTGCTCCGGCAGCATGCGGTCAAAGGCGGCGCGCGAAGACAGCAGCACCGGCTCCAACAAGCGCCAGAGGAAGTAATAGGGTTCATCCTTTCCCATATGCGGCGTAGCCGACAGCAGCAGCAGATGGCGGCCCTGCCCGGCGATCAACTCGGCCACGTCATAGCGCCTGGATGTATGTATCGTCAGGTCGGCATCGCGCCAGGCCGAGAGCTTATGCGCCTCGTCAAAAACCACCAGATCATAGGGCGGCGCGGCTTCCAGATGGCTGCGCATCGGCTCGCGCCAGAGGGTATCCACGCTGACAATCGCCAGGTTGTTGTGCGGGTCCAGAAAGGGATTTTCCTCGCGGGCATCGGCGCTAGAAAGGATGCGGAAGCGCAGGCGGAAGAGGTTCGTCAGTTCGCGTCGCCAGTTGCCCACCAGTCCGGCGGGCGGCACAATCAGCACGCGGCGCACCAGTCGTCGCAGCAGCATCTCGCGGATATACAACCCGGCCATGATCGTCTTGCCCGCGCCAGCATCGTCTGCCAGCAAGAAACGCAGCCGACTCTCTTTGAGCAAATGGCGATAGACGGCTAGAAATTGATGTGGCAGCAAATCAATCAGCGAGGTTTCGGTCGCAAAGATGGGGTTAAACAGATAGGCGTGTTGCAGGCGATAGCCCTCAGCCACCATGCGCACCAGTTCGGGGTCGGCGCGAAAGACGCTGGAGCCGCTTTCAATGACCTGGAAGCGTTTCTCAGCGTCTGTGAGTGCGTAGATGGATTGCTCAATCGCGCCGGTTTTCTGATCCTTGAACCAGAGCTTGAGGGTATTGCCCATCGGACTCCACTGATGGACTACCCACTCGCGCCCCAGGAGCGTATCAAACAGGCGTGTTCCCTCGTGCAACTGTTCTACGAGCGCCATGAAACCCCTCCTTCACCAACCTGGAAAAGCTCGCGCCTCGGCGTCTTGCCGGGTGTAGCAGCAGAGTGGTGGCAATCCCGCGCCGCTGGGGTCGTAAGAAGGCAACACTGGCCTGCTATGCCGGGCCACCACGAGGCACACATGATAGTGAGGTAACAACTGAGCAAGGCCATTATAATCGTCCTCCCGCTGGAACGCAATAGTCTATCGCAATACGATTAACTGCTCTCCTGTGAGAGACGGTACTTGAGCTTGCGCTGGATGGAGCGTAATGCCTTGCGCTGCCGATAGACCGTGATAAGCTGGCCGTCGTTGCTCATCAGCGCGACGGTGCCTTCCAGCCTGGAAACCCAACTGGCCTGACGATCTGCTGCGGGAAGATCGCGGCGGCCCAGAAAATAGAAAGTCACGCCGGTGCGCTGAATACGCCGACCATAGGTCAGCACATATTCCAGAGCTTCTGGAGCGATATTGCGCCGGGCAGCCTGCCGGGCCGCATGCAGGGAATATTTGCCAGGCGGCTCTAAGGTTTGCTGTGGCATAGATGATCTCCCTGAGCTAACCCTACAGCGCGCTGGTGGGTTTCATCACCTACCAGCGCGCTGTCTTTTTGTTCTGCTAGATGGTCAGATCCCAGGTGGCTGCTGCGTTGCTGAACGGTTCCTCAAAGGTGAACTCGAAGGCTTTGAGGTTCTTGGGCACATCGTACACTGTCTGCCCTCTGGTTGTCTTGCCAGGCTGGACATCACCATCTGGCTCATGGATGCCAGTGAGAACCACGATCTCGGTATCGTACTTCTGACCAGTGCTATCAGAAAGTGCAAACTGGAGGAGGGATGAGATGGTGTGGCTCTGGCTGTCCGTGTTCTGGAAGCTGGCATCGATCACGAGATAGACGCCCTTGGGCACATTGAACTCGCCATCACCTTTATTTGTCTTCACACTGTTGATGGTGACAACCCAATAGCTGACTTTGACGTGTTCACCCACTTTGAATGGCTTGGGCGTCGGCGCGGCGGTCACAGTGCCATTGACAACGGTTGCCGGGGTGGCGGCTTCTCCGCAAGCCAGGATCACCCCTGCTGTCAGAATCAGAGCCAGGATGCCAAGAAATTTTTTGCTCAACTGTTGTGCTCCTTGGAGACGGGGATGAGAACCCCATTCCGCTCTTTGCTTCATAAGAAGTGCTGCACTGGATCCAGTTGGACAGTTCCCTCTGCCCTTATTTGACCTATACAGCAGGAGCGAGCAAAAACGGAAAAGAAAGGCGAGCCAGCACACACATGAGGAGGGTGTCTGATGCCGACAGCGGAGAGTCAGTCAGCATCAGGATCGGCGGGGCAGACATAACAGAATGGGCAGGCGAGGCAGCGTCGCTCTTCGGGGTTGATGGGAAAGGCGCCCGCTTCGATACCGGCGGCAGCTTCATCGAGCTTGTCTAGCCGAGAGCGCCGCCTGCGGGTAGAGTCGAGGTATTTCATCGCATCCTCGCGCGCCTTCTCGGTCATATCAAGCACATCGCTTTGTGGATTGGTTCCAGGCATGGGCGCAACGTCCGCCAAAACATCACCAAGGTAGGCAACCTCAATGCGTACCGGCGCCTGCTGATTCTGCTGCCAATGGGAGAGATAATACAGCGGCAGATGCAAATCCTTCTCATCCTCCGTGCTGGAGCGGCGCGCATGAACGCGCGTCAGTACCGTTGGCACTATTTGAGAGTTAGTAGTCGTCGGGTCGCCAGCCACGCGATCAGCCTTTACCTGCACAATGCAGCGGTTGAGCGTCACGGGCAAATCCTGGGCAAGACTGACGAGGTATAAGGAAGGGGATGCCGACGCAGCAGTAAGCTTCTTCCATTCAGCACGAAGGAGATGGCGCGCGTGCTGCCAGTAGAACTGGTCATAGGCGTGCCCTGCTGCGCCCTCCTCTTCCCAGCAGAGGCGCAAACGCTGTTCTACCTCATCCCAGGCAGCTTGTGGCTGCGCAGTGTGGACTTCGCGGAGTTCGCTTCGCCCCCGGCGAAGATAGCGGTGGAAACGCACGGCAGCATCCTGTGCAGGATCAAGCAAACCATAGCGGCGCGCATATTTATACTGGCGCGGACACTTTTGATAGAGTTCCAAATCATAGAGGGGATACGCCTTTTTAGCAGGAGGGTCTGCTGCCATCGCGGGGATGGTTATCCGCAGTCCGCCATCCTCATCCTCCTCAGCGTCCTCTTGCGCCGAAGTCTCCAATGCAACTTTTTCGGCCAGGGCAGCCAATTCTTCAACCATATAGAGGGGCTGTATCTGCCCTTCCGGCAATGCCCCCTCCACCAGATCAAGCAGATCGGAGGGTTGAGCCACTCTGCCATGATAGCTGGTAGCCCGCGTCAGGACCACCACATCTTGCGCGCGTGTCAGGCCCACGTAGAAGAGGCAGCGTTCCTCTTCTTTCGCCGCTTCCAGGGCATCTTGTTCAAGGAAGCCAGGGGGATTGGCCTCTGATGGAAAGGCGGTGGAGGGGAATTGTCCATGCGCCAGCATAGGCAGATAGACAATAGGAAACTCCAGCCCCTTACTGGCATGAACCGTTAAGATACGGACAGCATCCTCTTCGCCTACAGGGATAGAGAGATGCAGGTCGGTCAGGTGGAGCGCGCGGAGATAATACAGAAAACAGGCAGCAGCAGGAGCGTTTGCAGACGGCGCAGTGGTTGTCTCACTTGCCTGATCAGGGGCAAGTGTTCTTGATGCGGCGGGTTTCTGCGCGCGTGTTACTGCGCGGCTCAGGCGGGCGCGGAAATCTGGCTCGCGTTTCCAGCGGGCATCAAAGCGTGTGACTATGCGTATCAATTCGCCCAGCACGGCCAGCGCGGCCTGAGCGCGCTCCTGGCTTGCTGCTGCGGGCAGGACTGATTCCTCAGACGAGGACGAGATCAGCCCATCGGCTACACGCACAAGCTGCCAGACATAGCCACCAGGTCGAAGAAGTATACTTGCCAGGTTACTGCCAAGATGCGATTCGTCAAGGCTGGATTGGTAGCGCAGCTTGTGCGCCAACTCGCCCAGCCCTGCCAGCGATGTTCGCGTCGTTGGGCTGAGTTGGACAATTTCTGCCAGGAGAGCCGTGTCACTCAGCGCGCCTGGCAATGTCTGGTGCCTGGAAACCAGCGCATGGATCACGGCGGCGATCTCCTGGTTGGTGGGAGCTGGATACCCCAGTCCTGCAATGAGTTCTCGTGCGCGCAAGAGGCCGCGCACATCTGATCCTGTAGCCAGGGAGAGCAGCGCCAGCGCATCTTTCACTTCGGAACGCTCGAAGAAATGCCCCATCTGGCTGACGGGTATGCCCTCTGCCGCCAGCGCAGCCGCCATCCGGTGCGTTTGTTTGTGGGTTCGACAGAGAATGGCCTGGTCTTTGAAGGCAACGTTTTGCTGTCGGTGGCGTCGGATCGTTTCAATAATGCCAGCCTCTTCGTGCGCTTCGTTGATAAAACTGTCGCAGCGGAAAACGGCTGGATAGCTCCCTTCCTGCCGATGCGCTTCCAGAGCGCCAAGATAATCAGCATGCGGCTCCCCAACGTCCCCATCCTTTTGGGGAGATGGCGAGTACGCAGCCATGCGCGCGGCCATTTCTGAGCCAAGCTGGACAATCGCTGGAACCGAGCGATAGCAGCGGCGCAGGGGATAGATACCCAGGGTAGGATAGAATGCTTTGAGCCGGGTGAGGTTGGTGGGCGCCGCGCCCCGCCAACGATAGATAGACTGGTTACGGTCGCCCACCACCCAGAGTCCCCGGCCACTTTCTCCGGCGATGAGCAGCAGCAGCGCAGCCTGAGCGAAGTTGGTATCCTGAAATTCATCCACCAGGATTTCGGGGTAACGCTGGCGGATCTCGGATAGCACATCCGGGTTAGCAGCCAACAATTCTACCGCTCGCTGGATGAGTCCGCCAAAGTCCACCAATCCTCGTTCCCGCAGTGCTCGATCCCAAACGGCATAAGCGTTTGCCCGCTCGCTCGCCCTGGCAATTTGTTCCGGCGTGAAGGTTCCTGGGGGCGGCTGGAGTTTGGCTTTCCCGCTCTTCTTTTTTCTGGATTGGTTCGGCTCTTCTTCGCCTGCTGGTTCGACTGGTGGAGGTGGCATAAGCGGCATTCGCTCCACCAGATCGAGATACTTGTCAGGAGTTATCAGTCTATCGCGCGCCTGGGAGAAATTATCCAGCAGTTCGCCCAGGTGCCGTGTGGGGACACTCAACGAGCGGTAGTAGTGCAGTGGGAGTTCGCCCAGCAAATCTTCCATGAGTAAGAAAGCATCCGTTTTATCAAGGATGCGGAAATCTGGCTCCAGCTTGCGCTCGCCAGGGCCGCAGGGCACGCGAGAAGCGTACCCACGTAAGAGGGCAGCGGCAAACGCATGGATGGTCATTACCGGCATACGCTCGCCCGGCAGATGCGCGCGCTCCAGCCGTTCGCGCATCTCGCCCGCCGCGCGGTTCGAGAAGGTCAAGGCCAGCACGCGCTCTGGAGGGATGCGCTGTTTTTCGATGAGATACGCGACGCGCCCGACCAGTGTAGCCGTTTTGCCAGTCCCTGGCCCGGCTACCACCAGGGCCGGTCCGATAGCCTGAGCGGCTTCCCGCTGAAACTCATCGAGTTGGGCGATAATGTCGGTGGTACTGCTCGCTGCGGGCTGGTTCTCAGCTAGAGCAGGTAATAGCTGGCTAGCGCGCCCGGTCTCCAACCTGAGGCCGGCTGTTAAGACAGCATCTATCAGGCGCTGCTGCGCAAGCAGGGGTGAAATACCAAAGTGCGCGGCAAGCCAGGCAGCATCACATGTTGGGCGTGTCGCAAAGAGGCGTCGTACCTCGGCTCGTGGAGCAAGCAGCTCAGCAGCGAAGGCATTGGCCTCCAGTTCCCGGTAGACGCGCGGTGAATATTCCTCGACCCGGTGGTCGAGGTGGCGAAGATTGCTGGGGTCAGCTTGTTCGTTTACCTCGGCCTCAGTGCAGGCGGGGTGAAAGGTGGTTTGTTCTCCTCGGTGCAGCGTGAAGTGCGCCAGTTCATGAGCAATGGCAAAGGCACGCTTTTCAGGTGTGAGATCGGGATGCAGCCAGATTTCACCGCCAATCTCTGGATTGTTCCATCTCCATAATTGCAACCGCGAGTAGGCCCCACCGAGCATTCTGCGGCAATACATGCCCTCGTTTAATTCGAGACCTAAAAGATCGCAGAGTTGTTCGACTAACCCGTTGGCCTGGGGCGCTTTTGTTTCTCTTCCCTGGGTTATGCTGCCCTCGAATGCGCCAACTCGCTGGCGCAGAGTAATGGCAGCCTGGCAGATGACTTCAATGCGTTCCATACAAGGTTTCTCACTTCAGGCGTCTGATAGGTCTCGCGCAACGATCTCAGCCCATTCTTGTTTTTGTTCAGTTGTGAGCCGGGGGCTTGTCTGGATGGCTTCTAGAAAAGCTTCTTGTTCTTGCTGAGGAGCCTGATCGGCATAGAAAAATCCCCCGGCTTGTGCTGGGGTAGCTCCCTGGAGAAAGCCGATGATCGCTTCGGGAACAACCTGGAGGATTTTGCTCGCTCGCTGAATGAAGGTACGGGGAATGGTACTGGCTGCAACAGCGTGGGCCTCCAGCTTTGCCAGGACATCCCGGCTGATGCCCAGTGCCTCAGCCAATTTTGGTGGCAGATAGCCAACTGAGAGGCCCTGCTGTACTAATCCTTCGATGGCAGCATGTTGGAAGGAGGCGGATTCCGCCTGGATGAGGGCGCGTACTTTTTGCTCGGCAGCAGTGAATTCAGGGGAAGGCACAGGATCAGGTTCTTCTTCTGCTGCTCCTATGGTATGGAAGAAGAGGGCAAACTCCATTAATTCTGTGGCAAACTGTGGGTAACGCTGTATATACTCTGCGATTTTGGGGGATTTTCCTGCGTAGTACTCGTCCTCATATTGGGCAGTAATATGATCCAGTTCATATTGCCGCTGGTAGTCTGCGCCGGTAGGCTGATCGTGTTGTGAGTTAGCCACGTGACTCCTCCTCGCCCCCTAGATATGTGCGCAGTTCGTCCACGATTCTTTTGAGATGCTCACGCACCGTTTTGTCGGTGATGTGAAGCAGATTGGCAATTTCCTGCTGCGTATAACCAGCATAAAAGTATCTGTAGAACATCTGTCGTGATTTAGGATCAAGCTGTGCCAGGAACTCCTCTATATCTATACGTACTTCTTCCTCCCCGAAGGGCTGACTGTGCGAATCAGTCAGACTGAGCAGCCCAGTGGTGCTTTCCTCATCTCGGCTGACGTCTATGCTGTCCTGTTCAGTGATGGGTACGCGCGTCGGGTCTTTAACCCCTTTGCGCTGCCACACTCCTTCTTGTTCTAAGAATGTATGCGCGACATGATGTATGATCCACTTGAGCTTCTTGCGAAAGCCCTTGAGCAAGAAGGTGTCTGGAGCATTGGCAAGTTCTCTCCAGAGCGCGAGATAACACTCTGATGCTAAATCCTTAGCGACTTCTTGATTGATGCCACCAGGGGTCTGGCTGTCGAATATCTTGATCCAGAATTGAATCGTTTTCCGCACGTGGGGGATGATCACATCAAAAATACGTTCTGCGTCTCGTCTGGCCCCCGCGCGCAACCGTTCGCGCAGGCAGCGGCTCAGTACCTCAAGGAGCAACGCGCCTGCCCCGAATGTCTCTACGCGCTGCCAATAGGCGGCTGTGCCAGCGGCTGGCAGTGCCTGAAATTGCTGCTCAAAGTCAGCCTGCCGTGCTGCTAAATAGTCGTCCTGCTCGCCTTCCACGACTCGCTCCTTCATCATTGCTGCCACAGGCTGCCACTCCAGGCGGCGAAGGAAGGTTCCGGGGCTGCTGGAGGCGCGGCCACTGTGCTGTGAGGCAATGTCGAGTATAGGAGGCGAGCAGAACAGTGTCAATAGAACCTCTGTACTAAGTATTTTGTTTCTCGTCAGAGAGCAGCAGGGTGAGCAGGTTCATCTCGCGCGACATCAGGGTATGCCCGGCCTGAAAGGTCTTGGCCCGCAGCGCCTGCAAGTCCTGGCTGGTGATGAGCAGGAACGGGAAGCGGCTATACCAACTTCCAATGGGCAGTAAGGTATCAATGGGATAGCTGTCCCGAACGTAATGAATCAGCGCGCTGCGCAGGAGCGCGGCTTGCTCGTCCTCTTCCCGCTCGGCCAGTTCCTGACAATACGCGGCAATCGGCCCTTTTGCCACAAACATCGCCAGGGGAACGACATGATAACCGCGCTGTATCCCGCCACGATGTTCCAGTCGCTGCGAACGCTCGGCGTCCTCCACTTCCTTGAGCAACTGACGAAATGCTTTCGCACCATCAACCACGCTTTGTGAATACTCACGGGGGTGGTTGAGCACATGACAGAGGGCCTTACGCGTTTGCTCATTGGCAACGGCAGCAATCTCGCGCGAGATGCCCAGATGATGGGTGGTCTCAACCGCCGCATCTACTGGCACTATCAGCAGATTCCCCAGGACATACGCCTCTTCCACCAGCTCATCGCTGAGCATCCACTGCTCCAGGCGTCCCTCGGAGGCCCCCTGATAGAGCGAAAGGTAGGAGCCAGGTCCAGGAGGCAGGCGAATCTCAGCGTGGTCCATCAGGCGGCTGATGGCTTTGTGCAAGGTCGTCAGCGCCCAGTCATTGCTGCGCGCTCCGCGCATCTGCTGGCGCAAAGCGCGCTCGAAGGCAGCAACATCATGGTGGTAGGCTTGCCCGGCGCCAGAGACCGATTTCCCCCGATGGGGATCAGGCTCACTGCTCGATCTCGCAGTGGCGCCGCGCCAGCAATGCGGGTCATCACACACATCTTGAGGAGGCTTAGCATGGTCATCAGGCTCATCAGTCCTTCGCGCAGACAGCTCTCTCGTCGATCTGGATGGATGACCACGCGATCAGACAGGTAGAAGGTCACGTGTTTCTCTCCCAGGTCGTAGGAGCCACCGCGCCCGCGATAGAGAACCTGGATAATCTCCATCAAGTTGGTTTCGATATTGAAACGCGCTACGTCCACCAGGATATGCCTGGCTTTGGAGAAGGTCAGCCCCCGGCTGGCCGAAGACGTCATGAACACGATGGCGAAACGGTCACGGTCCTCCGCTCGCTCGATAAAAGCGCGCTCGCTCTCTGAGCTATCGGCGTGAATCTCGACGTAGTGTTCGTGCCTGGTAAAGGTTTTCCCGACCTGCTCTTGCTGCTTGCGGATAGCTTCAATGATGCCTTGCAGCCGCCCTTTATCCTGGACATACACGATGATTTGCTCTTCGTTGTCCCGCTTCTCCAGGAGTGAGCAAACATCCTGAACGATGCACTGATCGATGCGCCGCTGCGTCCTCCAGCTTGAAAGCAGTTCACGCTGTTCGGTGCGTGTCAGCTCATCCGACAGTTCCAGGGTATCCAGGCAGACCTGATAGCGCAGATGCAGCGTGCTGGCTGGATAGGAGTTGCTGTTGACCAGATAGGCATCGTCCGCGCCCTCCTGCTCGAAGCTGAAGGGAAGCAGCGAAACGGCTTCCGCAGCCTGATCCTGATGGTGGGGCGTTGTGGTCAGGTAGATTTTCCGGGCGTCCGGCTCGCGCTGGTCGAGCGCGAAATGCGCACGCGCCACCTCGACGCCGGTAATGGAGGCATCGGAAACGATGATGGTCGTGCGAAAGCCATACTGCTCCAGGCGCAGCTCCTTCAGCCATTCGGCCACGCGCCGGAAGAACTCGTAGCCAGAGTCATCCCCCGTAATCTCATCAATCATGATAATGATATGCCGGGTCGTCGCTGCCAGCGCGCACATCTGGTCAGGGAGAAAGCGGTTATCCTTACGGCTGTAGGCGCTGCCAAAGATTTCGCGGAGGTGTTCCAGCGTGTCGCGGCCCTGGTCGTCGCGTTTGAGGGCCTGAATAGCCAGTGCAGCGGCAAGGGCATTGGGCTGTGTGGTACTTAGCGCGGCGCCAATGGCAGTACAAATACTCTTCACGACTCCAGCCCCCTGCATGCCTTTGTCGCGCAGCGTATCCTCAGCCACCTGCGCCAATCGCCTCTGCCCACCAGCGGCGGGATTCTGGTTCAGACGCTCGACCGCTTCGCTGGAAAGAAACTGCACCCCACGAGGTTGAAGCGGCAGGCGCGCCGAAGCGCCGACATACTCGACGGTGGGCCGACCACCGGCACTGCGGATCAAAGCGGCGTTGGCGCTCAGCCCAAGAAACTGATCGCTGTAAAATGCTTCTGCGCCATTGCTTGCCTCCTGGGGCGCTGCTTTGAATTTTTCCAGAATATCACGATTGACGGCTTTGCGCGGGCTGGCGTAGAGCAGGAGATAACCTTCCTCGTGGCAGCGTTTTTTCAGATAGGTGGCAATCGTCGTTGTCTTGCCGATGCCGGGGTTGCCAGTCAAGAAGAGGTAGCGGCGTCCAGATTCCAGGGCACGCCAGACCAGTTCGGCATGCGCCGCGCGCGTATCCGGGACGCCGCTTTTGCTGTGTCGCACCAGGTCTGCCGGGGCTAGATCATAGCGGCGCAGGGTTGCCTCTGGGGGGAGCATGGTTGTGTTCTGAAACAATCCGGCCAGAGTCTCGGTGTGTTCGATACCGCCGCTGGCGGGAAGCTGCTCGGTCAGCTTCTGCATAAACGTCTTGCCATCCTGAAAGAGCAGCGCCGTTTTGCGTTGAATGACCTGAAAGACCCGCTTGCGTGCCTCTTCCAGACGTGCTGCTTGCTCCAGTTCAGGCTGGTCATATTTTCCCCGGCGGTAGGTTTCGGCGCATGCCTCCAGCACTTCCTCCTGATCTGGGCGCAGGGTCATACTGCTGATGCCGCGCCCAGAATAGCCAACGACGTGAAAGGAGAGGGGCGCATCAGGTTGCAGCAGGTTGGAACGACGAACAAAGTGATAAAAGCTCTGGGCATAGCTGGCGGCCTGGATCAGCTTGGAGCTTTCCTTATCGCTGCTAGCAAAGGCCGTAAAATACGGCACAAGCTGCCGGGTGAACAGCGGGCCAGTTTCGGCGCCCGTCTCGATGGCAAGCCGGGAAAAGGCTCCTTTTTCCGCGAGATAGCTGACATCGCGTTCCAGCATGCGCAGCAGTTCCCCGCCAATCGTCAGGTCGGTGGCGAGGTGGCGGCTTCCGGCTGTAGCGATAGAGGTGTCTATCACGAGAATATCATGGCGCGTGTTGTGAGCATGCTGCACCCAGAGCAGCAGGTCTGCATTGAGGAAGCCGCCACCCTTCCGCTCCGCCTCCCAGATGGCGCTGAGCGGTACGCCAAGCTGCTCCAACCAGCAGGTATATTGCTCGTCCCGTGCTTGCTCTGAAGGTTCCTCCAACCGATTGCGTCCCTGAAGCGAGCACTGCCAATAGCGCACCTGTAGCTCGCGCCTGGCACGTTCTTGTTTGCGTGTCCCTTCGCCTGCCTGGGCGACCAGCGCATCCAGGTACTCATTCAAGAAAGTCAGGCCAGAGACGTGGCCTTTGAACAGGTAGTAGCGCGCCAGTACCCGCCCGGCATCGCGCACGCTCAGGGATGGCACCCGGCGGACAAAGCGATCAATAACCTGGGGGAGCGGATAGCTCTCTCGCTGTGCCCGATAGAACTCCAGGGCTGGTGGTGGCGTGGGAAGCGTCCCCAGCGCGCGAATGACCCCCAGCATAAATCCGGCCTCAAAAAGACGCCCGGCGTCCTCAACCAGTGGATCAATCATTGCACGCCTCGTTTCTCTGGCGCAGCCAGGATGTCGTTGCGCACCATCGTCAGGAAAGATAGGAAATTAAAGCGCAAGGCGCGATTGGCATGCGGCTGAGCGGCAGCGGCGCCAACCGATTCATCCCCGATGATGGCTTCATAGGGATTGAGCTTGATAGCAATTGGCCCCCGCTCCTGCTTCTCGTAGCGCGAGAGGTGAAAGAGGGTAAGGTAGAGCACCAGCAGGTTTTTCAGGGGATTCTTCCCCCCTTCATCATGGATCAAGGCTGCCCGCAGATCACGCTCGTTGAGAACGCCGCCGTAGATATTGAGCAGGGTCGCGTAGGAGACGACCCCATTGTATTTATCTGCCCTATCCCGGCTGGCGACGTTGGTGTGTCCGCTGAATAGGTTGAGGAACACGACCATTTGCTGCGCCTGGCTGCGGTCATCCAC
This sequence comes from Ktedonobacterales bacterium, assembly GCA_036557285.1. Taxonomy (NCBI): domain Bacteria; kingdom Bacillati; phylum Chloroflexota; class Ktedonobacteria; order Ktedonobacterales; species Ktedonobacterales bacterium. The sequence goes on along the minus strand of DATBHW010000012.1, from coordinate 57,177 downwards.
CACCTGGGTGAGTTCGGCCAGATCCTGGATATAGAGGGTATCGGCCCCCAGATCGCGGGCCAGCTTCATTGCGTGGTACTGATCGCGGAAGACGGGATAAATGTGCAGCCCTGGCTTTTCCTGAAGGCAGCGGGTGATGATCTGGCGCGAGAGGAAGAACAGCCTGTCATCATCCTGGCCTGCCACCGCGCGGTCCTGTCCCTTGCGGGTGATGTGCAGGGTGCTGCTGTAGGGCGCTTGCGCCACATACAGGATATGGCGATACCCGGCTTGATAGAGATGATGCATCTGGTCCAGGATGATGGTCGGGTTGGTATAGAGGTCCTGGGCCGGATAGGTTCCGCTGAAGGTAGCGCGCCGCTGCACTCGCATACGGCGCTCATCCAGACGATCTATGCCGACAACCTCGCCATAGACGGTGGAAAGCCGCTCCTGGGTGTCTGGACTGCTCTGGCGCAGGCTGTCGCTTTCGCGGCTGGAAACAACCACCAGCGCGAGGCGCGGCAGGACATCGGGAGGCGCCTGCTGGAGCGTGAACACTTTTGGCAAGGGCGCGTACAAAGAGGTGGCGGCATTGCGGCCTTGTAGATGTCAACCGTTGATTGGAGCAGCCCCTGGGCGCTTGCCAGGTAATCAACGCCGAGCATCTGGGCAAGTACCTTGCTCAGGTCAGCCAGAAAGCTTTCTGGGTCGCCATCTTTGCCTTCTTGCTCGCTGATGCGGTGCATCCGGGCAAGGCTGATGAACAACCGCGTCGGGTCTGGTCCAAAGGAGGCCAGCAGTCGGATGCCCAGATAGGCCAGCAGGGTGACGACGTAGCGATAGACAAACCAATCCGTAGTCGAGGAGGCATGGGCTGACAGGAGCTTTCCATTATGATTGATCTGAGCAGCGCATTGGAGCATCAATCCAGGGCGTGGTGGGCTATTTGGGGTGCTGGTCAAATCTGCTTGGCCCAGTGGCTCCGAAGGGACGGAAAGAAAGACGGGGAGGATGGTCCACCCGTCGGCATCGTATCCAATGTCACAGGTTTCTACCTGACCCTCGGCCTCAAAGCAGTGCAACGCATCAAAAGCGATCTGCGCCCGGAGTGTCAGAAGCGTGTGGCTGGTCACTTGAGGCTCGCCCACTTCCAGATAGGCAAGATACTCTTTGCGATCTGAGGCAAACACCTGCCGCAAGAGCCGCCCTTCGTCCAGAAGCGTAGTCGGAGTGCTTTCCAGGATGCCCTCGCGGACGCTGAGCGCGACATCCCAACGCTGGCTGGTGGCTTGCGTGGTCTGCCTCACCACACCACGCAGGGCAGCCGCCAGCGCATTCACCTCTCCACGCGCTGACAGACAGGTGTTGGCAAGGCTGACAAAGAGGCGCTCAACCGCTGCTTGCCCATCAGGTGAGGCGGTATCACGCTGCAAGACAGGAAGAACTTCTTGCTCCAGCGCCGCGATGGGGTCATAGCTGGAGTCGCCGAAGCGGGAGAAGATGAGGTGGTACAGAATCGCCAGGCGCACCAGATGCTCAGGCTGAGCCTGATAACGTTTTTGCAGCAGCGCCAGGTGGTAGTCAAACGATGATAGGTTGTCATAACGGGCAACCTTTCCGTTCAGCTTGAGCTTCATGCCAAACACGTAGGTATGGGTGCCCTGGTTGGTGATTTCGCCCAGCGATCCATCCACCAGGGGGAACACGGGCAAATCTGAAAACGCCGTGGCCTGGGCAAACACAGAGCGCAGATCCATCGTCTGGCCTCGATACGTCACCTCATAAATCGTGTCCGCTTTATCTTCGCGGCGCAGGTACGCTTGAAGGAGCCGGAGACGGCGCAGCAGTTCGCGCAGCGCGGGCCGCATCCGGTTGCGCTCGTCCATCTGCTCCTCCAGGAAGCCGAGATAGGAGAGGCAGGCTTCTTTTTTTAACTGCCCAACTGTTTCGGTGGCAATGATGCGCACGAGTCTGGTGAGTTCGGAGGTTGGCGAGGCGGCCTGCTCTTTGATGCGCTCGTGCAGTTCTTCGTAATCGGATGGCTCGAGTACCTGTTCCAGCTTGATACGTACCGCCTCGGCCAATTGCTCGATCACATCATCAGGCTCTTGAATCGTCATGGTCAGCTTGTGCCAGGACAACAGCGGGCTGTGCCCTGTTGAAGGAATGGCTCCCTTGCCAGGAAGCAGTTGATGTGCAGTTGTGCCGTCTGCTGGACGGATGAAAGTGAGCCGCTTGCGGCTGGCGCTGAAGGGGCGTTTCAACTCTGCGGGAATCTCCTGGGCAAGGGCGCCAAAAGGAGGAATCTGCTGGAGTGCGCCCATGCGCTGGCGCGCCAGGTCTTGAACCGAGAGGTGCTGAAGGCCCGCCAGTGCTTCCAAATGCTGTGCCAGCCTGCCTTGAATCTGCTGGAGCAGATGGCGCAGCTCATCTCGCGCTTCAGGCGCCATGTGCAGCGTGGAGCTACGCGCACTTCCCTGGGGCGCTGGCGTCAGCAGGTCTGTATCCCGCCAGGGTTTGGCGAGCACTTTCTGCGTGATGCTGTCAACATCGAGCATCAGACGCCCAGCGGTTTTATGCCAGGCAAAGGGATTATGGCTCTCCAGAGCTGCCAGCACAGCCTTGAGGAGAGGCACATGATGGGTTTGTGCGAGATCGTCCATGCGTTGATCCAGAATGTTCAAAGGCTCCTCCTGCCCTGCTTATCAGGCGTGCTCTTATACCAAATCATGATCTGAGGAATGGCTCCCTCTATTTCTCTCATACAGCACAGCAAGGGAAAAACAGAAATACGCCGATGAGGGCTGTGTTAGAGAGGGATTATCACATTACAGGGTCTCAGGCCACCCAACGCTTGTACTGATCTAGAATGGGACGATGGATGGCTCCCACGGTGAAGAGCACCTGCCGACCGTCAGGCAAGGGCGGTGCTGCTTGGCTCACGCGTGCGCAGAGCCTCGTCACGTCTTCGGTGAGGCGGCGATCAGTGAACGGGCGCAAGGTGACTCGCACCGCCTGCTGGTCAATCGTCACCAGACTGGGCAACTGGAAGAACGGCCAGAGCCGCTGCCAGGTCGCCTGGGCGTAGATCGGCGGAAAATAGCGGTCCCGTGTCTACATGACCAGATTGGTCAGCGCCAGCTTACGGACGGTCATGTGGTGATCTTTGCAGGATCCAATTCATACATGGTCCGCTCCGTGGCGTTCAGGTCTTCTAATGTGCGCCACAGGTCACAGTGTTGGTGGGGCATAGCAGGAGTTCAGGCCACCTGTTACTGTGCCTCCAGCCACCGTCTCTGCTGCACCCGCAGTTGGGATTGGACGCGCAGCAGGTCCACCAGGGCGTTCCAGTGCCCTTGGTTCCTGGCCTCTGCGATAATAGGCGGTATCATAACACGTCAGCGAGGCAAAGGACAGCCCAAAATTCCGAGTCAAGCTACGAGTTTTCTACGACTTTTAGTGGTCCGGGCCATTCACACTCATTCCCACGCAACTGCCGCGCACCGAATGGGAGCAGCACAGTCCCGCAGAAGTACGCGACCTGATGGCCCCGCCACGCTAACCCGCTTAGGCGCGCCATGCCGCCTGGGAAGCTCCCATCTGGTTACACCAGCGTCTCGCCCGTGTAATACTCTACCTGGCCCGCGCCTGGCCCCTGAGCGCCAGCGCCCGTTTCCCGCCCGTGATGCGCCTGGAACATGCCGCTCTTGCTGTAGGCTTCCATCGCCTCCCGCGACTCCCAGCGCGAAACCGCCTCCAGAGTGTCCTCATTAGTCCACAGTTCCAGGCCCAGGAAACCAGGGAACCCCTTCAGATCAGGCGCGTTCCTCCTGAAACCCTCTGCCATCCGCTGCATTGGCTCCTTCGGGAGCTTGACTCGTGTCACCGCAATAAACATGCGCTTTTATCCCTTCTGGTGCAGATCGTTCTGCTTTACGGACGCGCCGCCGACGCCTGAGCAAGACACTGGCACATGCGGCGGCCATTATAGCCCTGCACCTATCGTACCATCTCGGCTAGGGCAGCGGCTCGATGCTGACGAGCCTCTTGCTGTGCGGCAGATAGTACAGGCGATAGCGCACCCCTGCGGCCAGCGCCTTGTAGGCAGTTCCGCTCACCATAAACCGTTGTCTACCCAGCACATAATGGTACGTGACGCCTTCACCGTCGGAGTCTTCTACCGCCTCCACATATCCCTCCAGCAGCGCCACGCGGCCTTCCAGCAGGTCCAACCAGCGTTGATAGGTCATAACAAGGAATAGAACCAGGAACCCGCCCAGCACTAAAAAGCTCCACGGGGCAGTGTGCAGCAGCGAATCAAGCTGCCAGATCGAGCCGACCACGATAAGCCCCATCACCACCAATAAGACTACCAGCCTGCCCACCAGCCGGACCCGCTGCCGATTCGATGCCCGCCCCTGGCGATTGGTGTCCAATTCATCCAGGCTGAAGTTATTCGTCTGCGACAGCGCCAGCAGCAGACCCGCCTGGGGGCCGCCTGACTCGAAGAGCATCTGTCGCTCGGCAGAAAGGACACGGCGCGAGCGCGGCAGATAGTAGAAGCGATACATCCCCGGCGTCAGGCGAACCACCTTGCCGCCGTCAATACCGCGCAGGGTGCGCCCGGAGGCTCGCGCGACATACCCGCCCCTGGCGGAAAAGGCGATCTGGCCGTCTTCCTGCACAATGTACCCTTCCGTCAGATCGCGCCGCAGGCGAAGCTTGCGCAGCAGATCGCGCACGGGAACCAGCAGGAACGCTGACGCAGCCGCGAGCAAGAAGAGGAGCAATACCAGGAGTATCAGACGTTCGATCAGCGTGGTATCGCTGCGCAGCAGTTCCCCGCCGATATTCACCAGAATGGACAGGTCCAGCGGCACAACCACCGCGCCGACCACCGCCAGCGCAATCAGCGAACCCACCAGCGACGGCGGCTTCAGGTACCCGCGCTGCCAGGGGGTCATCTGCCCATAGCGATTGGCGTCTATGGATGCCTGATCGCTGAGCAGACCGATCCAATCGCCAGATGCCATCTTTCGGCCCCCTCCCCCTGAATATCGGCGGCTGCCACTTGTAGCGCCGCCTTCCAGGCGGCCAGCCGCTCGCCAGCGCGCACGCCGCTGCACCGAAGCTACCGCTAGGGCTGCTGATACGCAACGACATTCTTTCCGGTCAGGGCATCCCAAATCATCACCGCTCCATCATAACTTGCCGAAGCGACACGCTCGCTATTAGACGACCAGGCTACTGCGCGGATAACGCTTGTATGCCCAGTGTAGGTGAAGAGCGGCTTATTGTTGCCCATCGCCCATACCTGTACAGTATAACTTTCATTCCCCGAAGCCAGATAGCGGCCATTGGGCGACCAGGCAATCGCATCGACCACACCGTCGGAACTTGTGTAGGTAAAGTGATTGCCGCCTGTCAGAGCATCCCAGACCTGAACTTGACGGGAGGAATCGGACGATGCAATTCGCTTGCTATTGGGGGACCAGGCGATGACTTCTATCACCCCCTTGTCGTCATGATAGACATGGGCAGCTTTCTTCGTCTTGCTGTCCCAGACCTGCACCGTTTGATCGCCTCTGGAGGAGGCGATATACTTGCCATCTGGCGACCACGCCACCATCCTTACTGGATCGCCACCCGACTGGTAGACAACGGGATCGCCTCCAGTCAGCGCATCAACAACCTGCATTGTCCCATCCTGGCTCGCCAGGGCAAGGTGTTTACTATCGGAGGCCCAGGAGAGCGCGTTAATATGAGCAGAGGAGGCACTGAAGCTTTTGACAAGGTTTCCGCTCGCTCGCCAGATTTGCACCTTACCTGCATCGCCCGCTACGGCGATATACTGACCATCTGGCGACCAATCCAGAGTGATGACCGCAGCGAGGTTCGTGCTAAAATTAGTCGGCTGATTGCAGGAGTGGGCTATTTGACAGATGGCAATCTTGCCATCGGCTCCACCGGAGGCGATCTGGTGGCCGTCGGGCGACCAGGACAGCGCGTAGACTGGTACGAAATCAGAGGTAACTGGCGTGTAAGTGTTGGGGGTATAATCGTACCCGTCCCCGTTCGGGAACGGGTCTGATGGATATGTAGACGTATATGTATTGGTATGATTTATGAGGCCAAACAAGGCCGGGCAAAGAACACAGCTTGCCAGCACGATAATCATCACCCACCCCCAGTTCTTGCTTTTCTGCTTAGTTGGGGGCGGTTGCAGCACTGGCCCGCCCTGAACAGGCTGGAAGGCGTTCTGGCCCTGCCAGGAAGGGGGCGCAGGGGCCAGGCGCGGATAGCCGCCTGTAGCTTGCGCGCTCGCAGGCGTGATATACACACCCGACTGAGCCAGGCCAGCGTCTTCAGTGCGCCAGGGCGCCTGATCGCTCGCCATACGCTCCAGGTCATGCCGGACAAGCTCCATCGTGGCCGGGCGTCTGGCCGTATCCAGATCAACCATGCGCTGGATCAGGGTTGAAAGCCCGGCGGGACGGGGCATGGTCAGCGGCTTGAAGCGAAAGGGCGTTTCGGACGGGTCGTTGCCGGTAAGCAGATGATGCAGCAGCGCGCCCAGGCTGAAGACATCCGAGCGCGGCGTCGTCTGCGCCTTGCCATATTGCTCCGGCGCGGCATACCCTGGCGATCCAAAGGCCATCGTATCTTTCTGCTGCCCTGGCTTGAACAGGCGCGCAATCCCAAAGTCAATCAGGTACACCTGCCCGTCAGGTGTGCGCATCACGTTGGATGGCTTCAGGTCACGAAAGACAATCGGCGGCTGGCGGCTATGCAGATAGCCCAGCACCTTCGTCAGTTGCAGGCCAATCTGGAGCGCCTCGGCTACTGGCAGGCGTCCGCCCTGCTGCGCCAGATAGTCATCCAACGACTGGCCCTCGATGAACTCCATCACCAGACACCAGCGCCCGGCTTCCTCGAACTGCTCGTAGATGCGCGGCAGGTTGGGATGCGACAGCCGGGCCAGCAGCAAAGCTTCCTGGTGGACCGCTTCGGTGGCCTCGCGCTGTTCCTCCGAGGTCAGGCCGCCCGCGCTCATCTCTTTGACGGCGACCAGCCGGTTCCCTAACGCGGTATCTTCAGCCTTATAGACCGCGCCAAAACCCCCCACGCCAATCTGGCGCAGCAGCCGATAACGCTGCCGGATCAGGCGCTGCCCCATTGGCGCACTCATCGCTGCGGGCGTGGGATCAGCGAGGGAATGTCCACAGGCGAAACAGGTTTTCTCTTCCGGCGGATTCATCGCCCCACACTGGGGGCAAAACAGAGAAGCGGCCATGATCTTCCATGCTCCTTGGAAACCTACTCAGCCCTGATCGGCTACAACCGATCTGCCAATCAATATTGTAGGGCTATCGAGCAAGCCTGTCAAACGAGCAGAAGAGATGGACGCTCGCAAAAAGCGACGACGCTATATCGCTTGCCAGACCTGCACAGTGGTCGGCTGGCCGCCAGAGGCGATATACTTCCCATCAGGCGACCAGGCCAGCGCCGAGCCGTCTCCCTGATAGGTGAAAAGCTGCGCTCCCGTCGCGGGATTCAGCAGAGAGGCACTGCCGCCGCCCGCAGCCAGCCGCTTCCCATCGGGCGACCACGCCAGCGAAGTTGCAGGCGTTTCCATCTTTGCGCTCCAGAGCCGCGCTCCGTTCAAGCGATTCCAGTATTGCACCGTCGTATCGGGAAGGTCTGCGCCAGATGCAATCTGATTGCCAACGGGCGCCCAGGCCACAGCAAGGACAGCGGCGGTGTGGCGTCGGTATGTGAGAATCTTGCCGCCTGTGGAAATATTCCAGACGACAGCCACTTTCGCGCCGTCGCCAGAGACAAGGTGGATGTTATCCGAGGACCACGCCAGCGCGTTGACCCATCCGGGCGCGTTGAGGTTGTGGACGCGCTTCCAGGTCGTTGTATTCCACACCTGCACCGTATAATCCCAGCTTCCGGCTGCCAGATGCTTGCCGTCAGGCGACCAGGCCAGGGCCATGACCCAGTGTCCAAAATCAAAGCTGTGCAGGGTCTTGCCGGTAATCGCGTCCCAAACCTTCAGCGTTTGATCCTTGCCCCCTGAAGCGATCAATTTGCCGGAGGGCGACCAGGCGACAGCCATTACCTCGCGGCTGTGGCCCTTGTAGGTCAGCGGCTGCTCCCCACTGAAGGCATCCCAAACCTGGGCGGTGTGGTCATCGCTTGCCGAGGCGATACGTTTGCCATCGGGCGACCAGGAAACGCCGCGCAGAAAGCCGGAATGGCCGTGATAGGTGAAAAGCGTCGTGCCCAGGGAAGCAGGCTTCGGCGTCGGGGTGCGGGCAGGCTTTGGCGTCACCCTGGGCGTGTTGGTGGTGGCCGGGCCGACCGAGCCAGGCGCAGCGCCACGCGGCTGGCTGATCTGCATCCAGGTCAGCGCGCCAGCAATCACCGTCAGGCCCGCCACGCCTCCAATGAGGATAGTGCGCCGCGAAATAAGCGGGCGAGGCTCCTCCAGCGGCTGGAACAGCGGCGCTGGATCACGTGTGGCGGGCGGCATCCAGTTGACTTCGCGCCAGGAGGCTCCCCGCGTTACCTTGTCGAACGGGGGCGGAGGCTCGCCAGCAGGAGGAGCGCCAGGGCCAGAGAACGACGGCTTCGGCGTGACCACGATAGGTTCCGGGTTCATGGGCCATCTTGCTGGATTCGCCGAAGGCGAAACCGCGCTGGAAGGCGGCGGGGCCAGTATAATCGGCAGAACCGGCGCGGCTGGCACATCCAACACAGCAGGCGCGTCTGGCTCGTCTGGCGCGGCTTGCATAGCGGACATGGTTTGTGTGGATTCAGCCAGTTCCTCATCCTCTGGCTCAGGCGGTTCAATCACTCGTGGGGCCATAAACAGCAGCACCGGCACCGCCTGGCAGGCTTCATCAAAAGCAGCGGCAAACGACTGGGCGCTGGGGAACCGATCCGCCGGGTCTTTGGAGAGCGCCCCCATGATGACCGCTTCTATCGCCGGGGAGATCGTTCGCACACGTCCATGCAGGGAAAGCGGCTCGGTAAAGAGATGCTTTGCCATCACTTCCTTGGCTGACCCCTCGAAGGGAGGCACGCCGCACAGCCACTCGTAAATAATAGCCGCCAGGGCATATTGATCGCTGGCCGGGCGGGCCTGCCCTTCAATCTGTTCCGGGGCCATGTAGGTTGCCGTCCCAACAATTTCCTGGGCCATCTGATAGCTCGAACTCTGCAAGGCCGCCCCAATGCCAAAGTCGCTGAGCAAGACCTCGTTGCGCGCGTCAAGCAGCATATTTTCTGGTCTGACATCTCGATGAACCAGATGCTGGCCGTGAGCATAGTGCAGGGCATCGGCCACCTGCCACACGTAGGGCAGAATCGCGCCCGGAGCCTGGGGATCGCCCCTGGGAAACCGGCTGCGCAGGGCGCCGTTGGGGGCGTAGTCCATCGCCAGAAACGGCACGCCCTCCTCAACGGCATACCCGAAGATGCGCGCGATATGCGGATGATTCAGGCGCGCCACGCGGAGGGCCTCCTCTTGAAAACGCTCCGCATCCTCGCCCTCCAGGCGTTTATGAAATACCTTGACGGCGGCCTGCGTGCCTTCTTGCGCGTGTTCGCCTAGATAGACTTCCGCCAAAGCGCCCTTGCCTATCAAACGAATCAACCGATAATCACCAAGCTGTTGCCCGATACGATCAGCCATGCTGAAGCCGCTCCCACAGCGCAGATTCCCCCGACACCCATCTACCGCTTGCGCCGCGTATTGTAGCGCGGCCCAACTGACCCGTCAAGCCGCATGGCCTTTTCGTCAGGCATCAATCTGTGCGCGTTGCAGCTTGCCGCTGTAGTCAATATAGATGCTCTTCCATTCGGTGAACGTCTCGATAGCGCCCAGCCCAGCCTCGCGGTGGCCGTTGCCGGTGCCGCGCGTCCCGCCGAAGGGCAGTTGAATCTCCGCGCCGATGGTTCCGGCGTTGATGTAGAGAATGCCGCTGGTCACATCGCGCATCGCCCGCTGCACAGCGTTGATGTCCTGGGTATAGAGCGAACTGGACAGGCCATAGGCCACACCGTTATTGACCTGAATGGCTTCTTCCAGGCTGGCAACCTCGATTATCGAGGTGCAGGGACCGAAAATCTCTTCCTGGGCCACGCGCATCTCTGGCCGGACATTGCTGTACAGCGTGGGGCGATAGAAGCTGCCTTTCGCCAATTCGCCCTCGCGGGCAATCGCGCCGCCAACCAGGACCGCTGCGCCCTCCTGACGAGCAATCTGAGTATAGCTATCAATGCGCTTGATCGCCGCCTCGTTAATCACCGGGCCAACATCCGTCGTTGGCAGCAGGCCATCGCCCAGCCGCAGCGCCGAAGCGCGGGCGACCAGCCGCTCCTCCAGTTCACGGCGGACGCCCCTATGCGCGATGACGCGGCTGGCGGCGGTGCAGCGTTGGCCGCTGGTGCCAAAGGCGCTCCAGAGGATGCCATCAACCGCCAGGTCCAGGTCGGCGTCGTCCATCACCATGATCGCGTTCTTGCCGCCAAGCTCCAGCGAAACGCGCTTGATGCGTCTGGCCGCCTCGACGTTCACCTCGCGCCCCGTCTCGTTGGAGCCGGTGAAGGTAATCACATCCACGTCAGGGTGCTGCACAATAGGCATCCCGACGTTCGGGCCAGAGCCATGCACCAGATTGACCACGCCCTCCGGCACGCCCGCCTCGGTTAAAAGCTCGACAAACTTTGTCGCGCACAACGGCGTATCTTTGGCAGGCTTAAAGACGATGGTATTGCCGCAGATCAGCGCCGCCAGCATCTTCCACGAAGGAATAGCGATGGGAAAGTTCCAGGGAGTGATCACGCCGACCACGCCAATTGGATCGCGCACAGCCATGCCCGATTTATTGGGGAGTTCCACAGGCGTCACGAAGCCAAAGAGCCGCCGACCCTCGCCGCCCATGTAAAAGGCCATGTCAATGCCCTCTTGCACGTCGCCGCCCGCCTCTTTCAAGACCTTGCCCATCTCCATTGTCATCAGCCGGGCGATCTCGTCTTTGTGCGCCGCCAGCAATTGGCCGAAGCGAAAGAGGATTTCGCCCCGCTTGGGCGCGGGATACACGCGCCAGGAAGTGAAAGCGGCGCGCGCAGCGGCAGCGGCGTCATTCACGTCTTCCGCGCCGCTGTCGGGGAAGAGTCCCAGCAGTTCGCCGTTGGCCGGATTGCGGTTCTCAAAGGTGCGCCCGGAGCGCGCCTCCACCCAGCGGCCCTTGATATAGTTTTTGTAGGTATCAGGCATGGCTCGTATCCTCACTCGTCAGATTGCTGTGTATACATCTCATGGCTCGTCGTCCCTGGCTGGCGCGAGCGGCGCGTTCGGCTGCTCTGCTTCCACCACTGGCGCAGGAAGCGCAGGCTCGATGATCGGCGGGGAGACTGGCTCGTCGTTCTGATCGGAACGCTGGACCGCAATGATGCGCACTGGCTCGTCAAAGCCCTTGAGTTCGGCCTGTCCCCAGGGGCGATAGCGCAGGCCATCAACCCGGCGGGCCAGATGCGTGATAATTTCGCTGACCAGAATCTCGCCCGGACCGGCCAGGCTGCACAACCGCGCCGCCAGATTAAGCGCCGCGCCCCGATAGCCGTTCTCGACTGGCACCGCTTCGCCAGCGTCCAGGCCAATGCCGACAGGCAGCGGAAACAGCGGGTCGGCTCTGGTTGCCTGGATAAAATGTTCCTGCATCTCCATCGCCGCTTGAAGCGCCTGACGGACAGAGCTAAAGCAGGCCAGCGCCTCATCTCCACGTAATTCAATCAAATGGCCGTGTCGGAGCATGACCCCTTCGCGCACCAGGGTGGCAAAGCGGGTGGTTAGCCGCGCGGCGGCCTCATCGCCATGCTCCAGAGTGAAGCGAGTATAGCCGCGCACATCAGCAATCAGAAAGATCAGGATGGCGGGCAGCCCCTTGGCTGTGGGCGCATGTCCGGCGGGCGCAGACGCGGCCAGCGGCGCAGCGGCAAAAAACTTCGCGCGTTCACGGTCATCAAGCCCTAGAAAATCAGCCAGGCGCTCAATCTCCTGGGGAGTCACCTGGATATTCACCCCGGACTCCAGCCGCGCAAGAGCATCGGCGGTGGTTCTGGCCCACTTCGCCAGCTTTTCTGAAGTCAGCCCACTGGTCAGGCGATATTGGCGAAACAAATCCCCGAAGTTCTGCTTGGGCGGTGTACTCATCGCTCGCTCCTCTACGGCCCTCAATGATCTGTTATGCTGACGCGCCAGGGATGGGTGTAGACGTTGAAGCTGGAGCCGCGCAAGAAACCCACCAGCGTGATGTTGCTCGCCAGTGCCAGATCAACGGCCAGGCTGCTGGGCGCGGAAACAGCGGCAACCAGCGGAATACCCGCCGCCAGCGCCTTCAAGACAATCTCAAACGAAAGTCGCCCGCTGACCAGCAAGACATGCTCGGCCAGAGGCAGCGCGGCATCCAGCAGCGCGCGGCCCACCAGTTTATCAACAGCGTTATGGCGGCCCACATCCTCGCGCAGCGCCAGTAAATTGCCAGCGGCATCGAAGAGTCCGGCGGCGTGCAGCCCGCCCGTATGCTCGAAGACCTGTTGCCCGGCGCGCAGGCGATCAGACAGCGTGCAGAGAACAGCCGGTTCCATGCGCAGCGGGCCATCAGGCAGCGGCGGCAGTGCCGCGCAGGCAGCGGCGACGCTGTTCTTGCCGCAAACGCCGCAGCTCGCGTTGACCGCAAACTGGCGCGTGTAGCCTTCCTCCTGGACGCGGCGCTGAAGATCAACGCCTGGCGCGGCGAGAACTTCTAGAACGTTATCGGAGGGCAGGCCATCCGGGTCGCTGCCAGGCGCAAAGCCAGCCAATTCACGCGGGCCGCGAATCAGCCCTTCGCTGTAGAGGAAACCGGCGGCCAGCTCCTCATCGTGTCCTGGCGTGCGCATAATGACCGCCAGCGTCGCCCCTGGCTGGTCGGGTGCGCCTTCGACGGGGGGCGCTTGAATGTCGAGCGGCTCTTCGGCAGTGACCTCATCATGGGTCAGGTTGGAGGCTGTGCCTGACCAGCGAACCACCTCGACGCTCACCTGACGCAGCGGGTCAAGTGGCGAACGGATGGGAGCGGTCAGCGCCTCATCAGACATCATATCGGTCATGGGCGCACCTGTCTTCGATGTGATGAAAGCGAATCTTTCTGTGTAGTATAGCACAAGCGCCTGTACCCGGCAGCTTGTCCGAGTACAGGCGCTTGTGAAGGACACAAGAAAACCTTTTTACGATTGTTTTGTCGCATCGCTGGCGCAGATAATCTGAAGCTGCTTGAGGATGCGGGGGTGCTGCGCCAGACGCTCGCGCACCATCGCGCGCTCTGAAAAGCGGAATGAGCGGCAGCCATCGGCGCAAGTAACCATGTTCCTGGAAGGGTCGGCCTGACAGCGGCCAATCACGTACAGCCCGCTCCGTACCTCATAGAAGCGACAGCAGCCGCAGTGCTTTTTAACACCTCTTAGCCTGCTGGCAAGCCTCCGGCCTAATGCAAAGAACAGCGAAAAGCCGCCCAGGCCGAGCAGCGCGCTGGCGAGCAAGAAGAACAGGCCAGCCTCACTTGATCTACCAGAGATCAATTCCAAAATATAGCCAGCGCCCAGGGCCAGCCCAAAGCCAATGATGATGAGATTCGTGCGCAGATTCACAGGTTCAGGCGCGTTCCAGCGGCCCTTGCTTGGCAGATAGCGAGGGAGCCGGTCAGAAGCGCGACGTTGCGGAGAATGTTTGAGAAAGCGCCACCCGGTCATACTATGCCTCCTGCTCTCTAGGAGCATTACGTGATGGTCAGCTCGTCATTGGTCTTTAGTTATATAACATGCTTTATTGAAAAAGTCAATAGTTCTATTCAGAATATTGATATGATGCTCAAGTTTCAGAAACCAACCCATGAAGGCGATGGCTCTACCGCATATTTTGATCCAGGGGGGGATGCCTGGCGCGCTGCCAACTGGACAGGCCAGGGGGTTTGTAGGTGACGCTTGGTGGCGCAGCGCGCCAGGCGAGGGAACTGTGAGAGGGAACTGTCCAGTCTGATGCGAGAATAGAATATTTGTTCTACCTTGTCAAGAGACGAGCGGCGTTACATCAAAATACTGGCCCTTGTTCGCCTGCTAACCATGCCTATGCTGGCTTTCCTCGACGGTTGCAAGCGCCGAGGCGTCCTCCGATGGTGGGTTTGTTTCCCATTTCCTTCACATTAGTTTCCCGCTGATGATTCGCATGAGGCCAGGTGTAGAGCCACCTGCGGAATTAGTTTGATTTGCTTCATTAGTTTCCCAGCAGGTGGCTCTGCGCTGCCTTTTGGTGGAGGTGGATGATGATGACATCCTTGTATGAGCTATTGAAACAATTCTCTGCTACCCAGAGAACAGGAGATAGGACAACAACAACACAGACCACAGCAGAGGAGAGTGAGCCTATCTCAGATACGACTCTTTCTCCTGTGGCATCCTCAGAGGCAGCAACGGCAGACGCCGCCTCTGGGAAACTAATGAAGCAAATCAAACTAATTCCCTCAGCCCAGGCAGGGAGCGGCCTCGCGGCTGATGACGTTGTGAAGGAAATGGGAAGAAAATGGGAAACAAATCCCTGGCTTCGCTGGCATCGGGCGCGAGGCTTTGCACTCGCTCACTCCTCACTCATGACCGCATCTGCTGATCTCGTTCCTTTCCAAAATGCGCGGCTTCCAGGTCCAGAGCCAGATGCGTCAGCCCATCGGTCTGCTCATACTCTCGGAAACCGCAGTGCTGATAAAACCCTATCGCATCGTCCCAGCCGATATTCGTTTCCAGCACCAGCCGCCGAAACCCTCGCTCGCGCGCAATCTGCACCAGCCGCGCCATCAGAGCCAGGGCGATGCCTTTTCTTCTCAATTCACGGACAACAGACATGCGCACGATGCGCCCCGTCTGCCCGCCCTCGCTCAGAAGCGCCCCGGTCCCAATCACCTGCCCATCCATTTCTGCAACGATGAAGGTCTGGCCTGAAGCGATATAGTGCGTCAGGATGTCATCAATGTCCGGGTTGCGCGTTTCGTCAATGAAGCCGAAATGGGCGCCAAGGCCGTCGAGAATCGTCCGGCGCGCAGCTTCCTGGTCGGCTGCGATAAAGGGTCGGATACGTAGTCTGGTATCACGCATGTAGATAGTATATCGTGTCCTGGCACGACGCGGAAAGCCCCGCCTGCTTTCCTTAACAACGCCAGGCTGCAAGTGGTGTGGTACAATAGGCGAAAAGCAAGCGCGTACCCAACCGGAGCGCGAGAAAGCCAGGCGCCAGCGATGCCACACCTTTCTGCCCACATCAGCGGCTGGGGCTACTATGTCCCCGAACGCATCCTGACCAACGCCGATCTGGAGAAGATGGTCAATACCAGCGATGAGTGGATCATCACCCGCACCGGCATCCGCGAGCGGCATATCGCCGCGCCTGGCGAAACGTCCTCGATAATGGCAGCGCACGCGGCGCGCAAGGCGCTTGCCCAGGCGGGTCTGGAAGCGACAGACCTCGATCTGATTCTGCTGGGTACCTGCACCGCCGATTATCGCACACCCTCCACAGCTTGCCTGGTTCAGCATGCCCTCGGCGCTCGCTGTGGCGCGCTTGATCTTCAGGCGGGCTGCCCCGGCTTTCTCTACGCGCTCTCCATCGGCGATCAGTTTATTCGCGCCGGTTCCTCGCGCCATGTGCTGGTGATCGGTGTCGAGCATCTGACGCCCTACGTTGATTATACTGACCGCTCGATGTGCGCCCTCTTTGGCGACGGCGCGGGCGCGGTGATTCTTTCGGCCAGCAACGAGCCTGGCGGGATTCGTGGCTTCACGCTCGGCTCGGATGGCGCGCGCCCCGAAGTCCTGTGGGCGCCTGCGGGCGGTGGCGCGCGCCCCATCGGCCACGAAGAACTTGATCTCGGCTTGCAGTACGTGCGCATGCAGGGCCAGGAAGTCTTTAAGTTCGCCACACAGATCAGCGGCCCGGCGATAGAAACGGTGCTGGCCCAGGCCGGGTTATGCCTGGAGGATATTGACCTCTTCATCCCCCACCAGGCTAACCTGCGCATCATCGAAGCCATCGCCAGGCGGCTGCATATCCCTATAGAGAAAATGGTCGTCACGGTAGATCGCTTCGGTAACAATTCAGCGGCATCAATTCCCATCGCGCTCTGCGAAGCCGCTGCCGATGGACGCATCAAGACTGGCTCGCGGCTGATGCTGATCAGCTTTGGCGCGGGCCTCACCTGGAGCGCCGTACTGGTCGAATGGACCGCCTGAATGTCATCTATCCTCTTGTTAGAAACAGGGAACCATGATTCGTGTCACCACACGCCTGATATTGCGAGAATTTGTGCCAGAGGACTGGCCTGCTGTCCTGGCCTATCAGTCCGAGCCAGCCTATTTGCGCTATAATAGCTGGGCTGAACGCGCCGCCGCCGACGTACAGGCGTTTGTCCAGAGGTTCATTGACTGGCAGCGCGAAGAGCCGCGCTATCGCTATCAATTCGCCGTCACCCTTCCAGAGATGGGGGAGCTTATCGGCAATTGTGGGCTGCGGCTGGAGTATCCTGGCGCGCAGGAGGGCGCCATCGGCTATGAACTCGCGCCCCAGCACTGGGGTCAGGGCTACGCCACTGAAGCCGCCCGATCCATGCTGACCCTCGGATTTGGAGAATTAAGGCTGCACCGCATCTCGGCCAGCTGTGTTGCTGATAACGTTGGCTCTGTCCACGTGCTGGAGAAGCTGGGTATGCGGCGCGAGGGCCATTTTCGGGACAAAGAATGGTTCAAAGGCCGCTGGTGGGACGCCTATACCTATGCCATCCTGGCGCACGAGTGGCAGCCGTGATGGCTATACACCCAGGCTGCGTGCTTCAGGCTCGGGGGGTTGACCGCTCATGTGAGCGGCGAGACCTGTTCCGGCTCCTCACTGGTCGCGGCAGACGCAGAGCCTGCCCGTTTTGCTTTGCGCGCCCTGAGCTTGTGCCGTACAATCAAGTAGATCACCGGCCCAACGACAACGGCCAGCGCAGCGAAGCCAAGCCATCTGCCGATACCTTCGACCTCACTGAAATCTTTGAGGAAATGGCCCGCGTAATAGGCCAGCAGCCCCATCAGCGTTGCCCAGCAGATGCCGCCCGCGGCATTATAGAGAAGGAACTTGGGCCAGGTCATCTTATTGACGCCCGCCAGGAACGCTGCCCAGGCGCGCAAGACGGCAACGAAGCGCCCGAAGAAGACCGTCTTATCGCCATGTTTGACAAAAAACTGCTCGGCGGAGTCCAGATGATGCTCTTTTAAGAAGAAATACTTGCCAAAGCGCAGCGCGAAGGGACGCCCGCCATAGCGCCCGGCCAGATAGCCCAGGTTATCGCCGATGATCGCGCCACTGGCGGCGGCCACCAGCACCCAGAAGATGAGAAGATGGCTGCCAGGCAGGCCAGCAGTGAACGAGGCGAACAGCAGCATCGTCTCGCCAGGGAAAGGGATGCCGGAACTCTCGATCATAATGAACAGGACCACCGCCGCGTAGCCAAAATAGCCCAGCGCGTGTTGTATAGTCTCCAGCACATCTATCGCGCCCAGCACACTGCCGTGAGCGCCCACGAGAGAAAGCTGCGCGAGTAAGAAAGCGAACACAAATCCCCCTTTTGCTACGACCCCTGGCGTCTCCCACTGACAGGACCACTTGTATTCTACGGGCCATCGTTCAGAAGCGCAAGCGCCTGAGCGTGAACTTCACCACATTTATACGCTCCAGCGGGCATACAAGTTCCCACGGGATGCGCAAGGAGGTAGTAACAAGGAACTGACATGAAACATCCCTCAATGTTTCTTAGCAATCCGATCATATGCCGCCAACTCCTTTGAGGGAACGTCTGCCTGCTCATTTCTTTCCTATCGTGGCAAGCCAGCTGCGCCAGGCAACTTTTTGCTGCCTCTCCACCTGCAATCCTGCCTGATTGAAAAGCGCCTGCAAGCGAGCGCGGCTGTGAACCCGCTTCTGACGAAACATGCGTACTATCCAGTCTGGAAAGGACATATCCACCAGGATCAAGTACCCCCCTGGTCGGAGCACTCGTGCTATCTCACGTATGCCTGCTGCCTGATCCTGCCAGTGGTGGAAAGAGATGGTGCTCAAGGCCAGGTCTACCGAGGCGTCCTGGAGCGGCAACGCTTCCGCCATGCCTGGAAAGAAGGTAGCGTTGGGAGTCAGGCGTTTTGCCAGCTCTATCATGCCGTTTGCCGGGTCTACTCCAATCAAGTGCGCCTCCGGCCAGCAGGTTCTGGCCTGACGCAACAGCTTTCCTGTTCCGCAGCCCACGTCAAGGACGCTGGCAGGCTGATGAACGATACCGGCTGCCAGAGCAAGCGTTGCGTGATGCGCCGGATCAAAAAAGGCTCGTTGCATCCAGGACTGTTCATAGGTGCTTGACCAATGATCGAAATGCTCGATGTCTTTTTCACGCGACATTGTTGTCATAGGTGTGCCTCCTTTCTCCTCTGTACGGTTTGTGCCGTCCTCCTGTTGCAGCAATGTTCCCACCACTTGTAGCGCCAGCTTCAAGCGGATAACGGCCTGCCAGGGTGTTTCCCCAGGCAGAACCCCGCCGCCGGGCAGATTCCACCTGTCAATATCGCGTCTATGACAGAGCAGGACGCGCCGCTGCGCATCCTGAATGATAGCGAATGCGCCGATAGTGAACATAGCCGCTGCTTTCCAGAAGGGGCTGTATCCCTGGCGCCAGGGATACAGCCCCTTCGCAGAAACGCGCAATTAGACGCGCTCGATAATCGTAGCGACACCCTGCCCGCCGCCGATGCAGAGCGTGATAAGCGCGGTGCTGAGGTTGCGCCGCTCAAGCTCATCGAGGACGGCCCCAAACAGCATCGCCCCCGTCGCGCCCAGCGGATGGCCCAGGGCGATAGCGCCGCCGTTAACGTTCACCTTCTCGTGGTCAATTTCCAGCTTGCGCATCGTCTGCAAGGGGACCGTTGCAAACGCCTCGTTGATCTCCCACAAATCAATGTCGTGTGCGGTCATCTTCGCCAGCGCCAACGCCTTCTTTGACGCCGGGGTTGGCGCGGTCAGCATGATGATCGGCTCGCTGCCAGCCGTCGCCATAGCGATAATCTTGCCGCGCGGCTTCAGGCCATGCGCCTTCACGTAATCCTCTGAGGCCAGCAATACGGCTGCCGCACCGTCCACAATGCCGCTGGAATTACCTGCCGTGTGAACATGATTGATCTTTCCAGCCTGCGGATAACGCTGCAAAGCAATCTCGTCCATCGTCTCGCCGTTGAAGCCATACGGCGTAGCTCCTAACATCGCAAACGATGGCTCAAGCTGCGCCAGACCTTCCAGCGTGGTATTCGCGCGTGGATGCTCATCAACCGCCAGCGCCACCACGCCGCTGTCAGGGTCCGTAACCGGGAAGAGGCTCCGCTTGAAATATCCCTCCTGCTGGGCGCGCGCGGCGCGGCGCTGCGATTCCAGCGCAAAGCTATCTACATCGTCGCGGCTAAAGCCTTCGAGCGTAGCGATCAGATCGGCGCTGATGCCCTGTGGCACCTGGAAATGCTTGCGGCGCAAGCGCAGGTTATTGCCATCAATGCCCGCGCCATCGGACCCCATCGGGTTGCGCGACATGCTCTCCACGCCGCCGCCCACCACCAACTGCTGCATGCCCGCCATAATGCCCATCGCCGCAAAGTTGATCGCCTGAAGGCCAGAGCCGCAGAAGCGATTGAGCGTGACGCCGGTTGTTTCCAGCGGCCAATCGGCGGCCAGCACAGCGGCACGCGCAATATCGGCCCCTTGCTCGTTCGCCTGGGAGACGCAGCCCATCACTACATCGTCAATATCGTTTTTGTCAATACGAGCCAGTTCTGCCACGCGGTTCAAGGTCTGCGCCAGCAGTTCCTGGGGATGAATGCCGCTCAGCGCGCCTTTGCCTGGCTTGCCACGTCCACGCGGCGTGCGAGCGGTATCAAGAATGTAAGCGGTTCCCATTGGTTGCGCCTCCTTCATTCAGTGCAACGAACGTATTCGGCGGCGACAATGCCACCTGGGCGGCGAACGATACTACTTATTATTATAAGCCATGATGGAGAAGCCTGGGCCAGGCATTGTTACGCGCCCGCCTTTGCCAGTGCTGCCCCAAGCACATGAATTGCCCGGCCCAGCGCCGCTTCCGCCCCTTCCAGCAGCGTCTCGCTCAGCGTCGGGTGGGCATAGAGAATCTCGGTGAGGTCGGTGAGTGTCGCGCCCATCTCGATTGCCAGGGTGGCCTGGCCGATCAGATCGGAGGCGCGCGGCCCCACCAGCGTCACGCCCAGCAGCGCCTCGTTTTCCGCGTCGGCAGTCACCAGCGCCAGGCCCGCGTTCGTTCCCAGCGTGAGCGCCCGGCCATTGGCCGCCAGCGGAAAGCGCCCTGTCATCGTCCGATAGCCCGCCTCCTGCGCCGCCTGGGGCGAGAGGCCGACGCTGGCAATCTCCGGCACAGTCAGCGCCACCAGCGGCGTGACCATCGGCGCGTACTGCACACGCGCGCCATTCATAGCCTCGGCGGCAATTTTGGCCTGCTTGATTGCCACCGAAGCCAGCGCCGGTTGTACCGCCGATAGGGGGAGAGAGGCGTGTACCGCCAGCGTCTCTGCTGGCGGGGGCGGGGAGGCGTGTACCGCCAGCGTCCCTGCTGGCAGGGGCAGGGAAGAGCGCACGTCGCCAGCAGCATATACCCGCTCATTGGTCGTGCGACCAGAGCTATCCACAACAGGGTCGCCAGCCTGCTCGCACTCTATGCCAGCAGCGCGCAGATGCAGTTCATCGCCGGGCAGCGGCTCCACGCCCAGCGAGACGACCAGCGGCAGCGGCGCGCGCTGCTCCTCTGGCTTCTCGCCAGTCGTATAGACGAAGGCATCCTCGCGTGAACCAACCGGGCGCGCATTGGCGACAATCTGCACACCCAGCCCGCGCAGCCCGGCCTGTACCAGACGCAGCGCCGCCGGGTCCACGCCATCCAGCAGCGCCTCGCCCGGCAGCAGCAGCGTGACCCTCGTTCCCAGGCGCGCAAAGAGCGTGGCAAGCTCCAGCGCGATATAATCGTTGCCAATGATGCTCAGTGTCGCCGGAAACTCTGCCAGGGCCAGCGCCTGCTCTGGCGAGAGTATCTTCACGCCATCGCTGGGCAGCGCGGCTGGCAAGCGATGCTTTGCGCCAGTAGCGATCAGGCAGTGCTCGAAGATAAAGCGATGCGAGCCGTATTCGCCCTCGACGCGCATCTCCTTGTCATTGATAAACCAGCCCCGGCCCGACACCATCTCGACCTTGTTGCCCGCCAGCAGCCGCGCCACGCCTTCGCTCAGCCGATCAACCACGCCCTGCTTCCAGGCGGCCATCTGCGCCCAATCGAAGCTCACCGGCCCGGCGCTGATGCCCATCTCTTCCAGGCTCGCTCGCGTCTGATGATAGCGTTCGGAAGCCGCCAGCAGCGCCTTGAGCGGGATGCAGCCGCGATGCAGGCAAACGCCACCCGGCGGCCCTGGGTCTACTAACGTGACGCGCCGCCCCAACTGCGCGGCGCGAATCGCCCCGACATAGCCCGCCGGGCCAGCGCCCAACACCAGCACATCCACAGCCGTAGCAACATCTCCGACAACCATAAGCTCGACACTTTCTGCTCTCAAGTCTCTCACAATGCCTGCCGTCATGATAGCATCTGCGAGGCGTTTGCACAAAATGTGGCTTCAATCAAGCTAAGAGAGACGAGAGGGCAGGCTTACCCTCTGCTCAGTGGCTCGAACAGTTCGATGGGGTTCCCTGAAGGGTCATCCAGCAGAATCTGTTTGCCGCCAACGCCGTTCACGATGTCGTTGCGAAAGTGAACGCCTTCCTGGCGCAGCGCCTCGACAATGGCAGCCAGATCGGAGACTTGAAGCGAGATGCGGTTCCAGCCCCCAGGTTCGGGCTTCGTGCCATCTGGCATGGCCTGCCCGCCGCCACCTATCTCACTGGGCGCGCTGAGCAAGAGACGCAGATCGCCTCTGGAGAGTATGGCGAAGGTAGGGGCAGGGTGCATCTCTTCCTGGAAGTCGAGATGCTGAGAGTAAAACGCGATGGCGGCGTCAACGTCGTGTACAATGTAGCGAACGCTTACTGTAGACATAGCGAATCCTTTCAATCGAGCATTACATCGCCCAGCCCGCGTGCCGGGTGAAGATAAACTGATCGTCAGCCGTGACCGCCGCTCCCTCATGCTCGAAGTAAACAACCAGGGCATCCTCACCTTCCCGGCGATAAATCAGCCAGCGGGGATCAGGCACATTGCGCTCAAAAAACACCGCTTCCCCATCCGCATAGTGCACCAGCACAAACTCCAACGACGAGTCTTTTTCTTCCCAGCCGATCAGATCAGCGTGGAAGTGCTTGAAGCGCATAACCAGGAACGCTCCTTCGGGGGCCAGCGTGATAAGCTCGTAAAAGCCTATCTGGTTGTCTCGCAGCAAGCGAAACATGCCCATGAGTGTTCCCCCGGCCAGCGTACTCCAGTATTCTTCAATAGAAGCATTGCCGTGATAGCCGGACCAGCTACCGGGCAGCCAGGCCAGGTCAGCAGCCGTCGCGCCCGTAAGGCCAGCAGTTGGATAACGACTCATAACCTCTCCCCTGGCCGACTTAATAGCTGTTCAGCAGCAGCAGTGACGGATGCTCCACCAGTTCCTGGAAGCGCGCCATGAAGGCGGAAGAGCCAGCCCCATCAATCAAACGATGATCGAACGAGAGCGACAGCGGCAGCGTGGGTCGCGCAATGATCGCTCCTTGCCGGGCGACGGGCCGCTCGCGCAGCGCGCCCACCGCCAGGATAGCTGCCTCCGGTGGATTGATGATCGGCACGCCTGTGCCGCCGCTGCCACCAAAGCTGCCCACATTGTTCAGCGTGAACGTGCTGCCGCTCGACTCCTGAAGTGTCAGCTTGCGATTGCGCCCGGCCTCCACCAGCCGATTGATCTCGCGGGCCAGGTCCAGCAGCGTGCGCCGGTCTGCGTCGCGCACAACCGAGATGAGCAGACCATCCGGCGTATCTGTTGCCAGTCCGATGTGGTAGAAACGCTTGTAAACGATCTCGCGGCGCTGCTCGTCCAGGCTGGCGTTGAAGATCGGGAACTCTTTCAGCGCCTGCACCACGATCTTGACCAGCAGCGGCAGATAGGTCAGGCGGATGCCCTGTTTCTCGGCCTGCGGCTTCAGTTCTTCGCGCAGCGCCATCAGCGCCTCGCCATCAGCCTCGCCAAAAGCGGTAGCGTGCGGAATCGTTCGCCAGGCAAGCTCCATGCGCTCCGCTATGCGACGGCGCAGCCCAACCAGCGGTTCGCGCTGCTCGCCACCCGGCTCAGCCAGCGCGGGGGGCAGCGCAGGCGCAGCAGGCGCGCCAGCGGCAGCCGGAGCGGTGACCCCGTTCGTCGCGGCGGGTGCAGGCGCAGAGGCAGCAGCGCCTCGCGCAGCAAACTGGCGTACATCCTCCATCGTCACGCGCCCGCCAGGGCCGGTGCCCTGCACCTGATCAATGTCAATGCCCATCTCAAAGGCCATCTTGCGCGCGGCAGGCGCAGCCAATGCGTGGCGTTTGGCGGTCGAAACCGCCTCTACGGGCGTGCCGCCGCTAAGTTGGCTCAGGCCAACTTCCCCAGCCTCTGCCCCGTTGTTACGCGGCGCGCGCTCGGCTTTTGGGCCTGCCTGCGCCCCCTGCGGCTCCAGTGTAATCAGCACTTCGCCCACGTGGGCAATCGCGCCAGGCTGGAAAAGAATCTCCAGCACCTTGCCAGTGACCGGCGCGCCAATTTCCGCGACGGATTTATCCGTCTGAATCTCCACCATCGGCTGGTCCAGCTTCACCTGATCGCCGGGCTTGACCATCCAGCGCAGGATTTCTGCTTCGTGAATACCCTCAGCCACATCTGGAAGCTTGAACTCTATCATGGCTTATAGCTCCGTTGCTCGCTCATCATCAATGGCGCCACCCGCCAGTTGCGTGTACCGTTGCGTCCCTGGCGGCGTCAGTCGGCCAGCGCCCGCTCCAGCGCATCGGTGACACGCGCAACGTTCGGGACATAGAAATCTTCATGCCCAGGCACAGGATAAGGTACGTCGTAGCCTGTCACGCGCTCAACCGGCTTGAGCAGCGAATACAGGCAACGCTCGTTAATGATCGCCGTCAGTTCCGCGCCGATACCGCCCGCGCGCGGCGCTTCGTGGACGATAACAGCCCGCCCTGTCTTCTCGACAGAAGCCGTAATCGTCGCCTCGTCCAGCGGCCAGATCGTGCGCAGATCAATCACCTCAACACTCTTGCCGCTGCGCTCTTCAATCTGCTTTGCCGCTTCCAGCGCCACCGTCACCATCGCGCCATAGGCAATCACCGAAGCGTCACTGCCCTCGCGCACCACATTCGCCTGACCCAGCGGAAGCGTGTAGCGTTCTTCGGGCACCTCCTGGCGGAAGGAGCGATACAGCTTCATATGCTCCAGAAAGATGACCGGATCAGGATCGTCTATGGCCGAGGCCAGCAGCCCCTTGGCATCATAGGGACTGGAGGGCAGCACGACCTTGATCCCTGGCGTCTGCAAGAACACGCCTTCCAGGCTGTCCGGGTGCAGTTCCGGTGTGCGCACGCCCCCGCCAAAGGGCGAGCGCACAACCAGCGGACAGCCAAACGCGCCCGCGCTGCGAAAGCGCATGCGCGCCGCCTGGGTCACAAGCTGGCTCATGCTCAGGAAGAGGAAACCGGCAAATTGAATCTCGGCCACCGGGCGCAGGCCATAGGCCGCCATGCCCACCGAACTGCCGATGATTGCCGATTCCGAAAGCGGCGTATCAAAGACGCGCCGCTCGCCAAAACGCTTTTGCAACTGATCGGTGACGCGAAAGACGCCACCGTTTGGGCCAATATCCTGTCCCAGCAGGACCACCCGCTCATCGCGCTCCAGTTCGAGCGCCAGCGCCTGATTCAGCGCCTCAACCATTGTTGATTGCATGGCTCTTTATGCTCCGCTCGTTACTTCGCCAGATAATGCTGTAGCATAGCGCGCTCTTCTTCCAGGCGCGGGAAGGGCTTGGCATACGCCCAGTTGAACATCTCTTCGGGCGAGGGCAAAGGCATCGCCTCGGCCTCGTCAACCGCAGCGTTAATCTCCGCTTCGACCTCTTCCACCAGCGCGCTCTCCTTCTTGTCATCCATCAGCTTGCGCCCGACCAGATAGCGTTTGAAGCGCGCGATGGGGTCTTTCGCCTTCCAGACTTCGATCTCGGCGGGATCGCGGTAGCGCGTCGGATCATCGGCAGTCGTATGCGCACCGATGCGATAGGTCAGCAGTTCGATCAGCGTCGGGCCGTCGCCTGCGCGGGCGCGGTCAACAGACTCGCTCATCGCGCTGTAGACCGCCAGAACATCGTTACCATCCACCAGACGCGACGGCACACCAAAGCCAGCGCCGCGCGCCGCGATAGTTGGAGCGGCGGTCTGCTTGTGGCGTGGCACGCTGATAGCCCAACCGTTATTTTGCACCACCAGCACCACCGGCGCTTTATACACGCCTGCCCAGTTCAGCGCCTCGTTGAAATCGCCCTCCGAGGTTGCGCCATCGCCGCACGCGCCAACCGCCACGATGGGATCGCCCTTGATTTTGGCGGCCATCGCAATCCCCACGGCATGCAAGAGCTGCGTACCGATAACGATCTGGATGGGCAGGCAGTGCGTCTCAACCGGATAGCTCGGATGCGTGCAGCCCCGGAAAGAAAAAATCTTCGTGGCAAGCGGCACGCCCTTCACCAGATGCGAAGCAATCTCTCGATACGATGTAACCAGCCAGTCCTCTGGCCGCAGCGGCGCAGCCAGCCCAATGGCTGACGCTTCCTGCCCGACGAGCGAGCCAAACGTCGTCGCCCGGCCCTGGCGCTGAAGCGCGATAATCTTATCGGAAAGCTTGCGCGCCAGCCACATCCAGCGGAACATAGCCAGCAATCGCTCATTGGAAAGATCGGGAACAGGGCCAACAATCTTCCCTTCAGGGTCAAGGATTTGGAAAGCGGTTTCCTGTGAATAGGTTGTGACCACAGCAACCTCCTTGTGAATATGCGCGCAACACGGCGGCACGAAGCGATTGATAAGCAGAGGAGTCCTCTCTTACCCGCAGTCTAGCCCCCGAAGCGCCCCTCTGTCAATGCGCTGGTTTAGCAGTTGAAGCCATCAGGAAAAGGCCGCTGAACCCGACGCCGCTGGGTGGGGTTCGTGCGCCACTTGCGCTGGCGAAAGCGGCAAACGGACAACGAAAGTCGAGCCTTCACCCTCCACACCGCTGCTCTCTACCCGGATAGTCCCCTCCATGCTCTCAGTCATCACCCGGCACAGATACAACCCCAGCCCGCTGCCGACTACTGACGAAGCCAGGTCACGCGGCAAGCGCACAAACCGATTGAAAAGCAGTGGAACTTGCTCTGGTGGAATCCCCAGGCCGAAGTCGCGCACCCGAATCTCCACCAGAAATCGCGCGCGCCTGTTCCCATGCCGCCGACGCGAGCCAGGCCCGGTCTGAGCCAGAACCCGCGCCGCTACCTGGACCGGCGACCCTGGCGGCGAATACTTGAGCGCGTTAGAGAGTAAGTTCGTCAATATCTGCTGGAAGCGCACCGGCTCCCCCCAGATAGCGATCCCTTCTGGAATCGCCACCTGTATATCCTGCCCCCCACGATGCGTCTCGCGCGGGTCAATCAGCGTCAGGGCCGTGTCCAGAGCCTCGCGTACCGGCACTGCCGTTGGTGTGTATGAATCGGTTTTGCCATCAATCCGGCGCACCTCCAGAATACTGGACAGCAGCGCGACCAGCGAAGAACCTGTGCGGCTAGCCTTTTCCAGGGCCAGCGCCAGTTCCGCATCCGACAACTGCGGCTGCGCCTCCCGCAGATATTCCACATAGCCGTGAAGCGCCATGATCGGCGTGCGCAGTTCATGATTGACATGCGTAATAAATTGATCTTTCAGTTCATCCAGCCGCTCGGCTTGATAGACCCGTTCGTAAGCCGCGCCCAGTGTTCGCAGCGTCTGGCGATACGTCAGCCAGTTTGCAATCAAGAACGCCGCAATCAACCATTCAAGGATGAGCGCGGCCACGATGATGCTCACGAGTTGCTCTTCGATGATCGCTTCCAGCCCCGCGTGGCGCGGCGCCTGGTAAAGCATGAACACCGTCAAAATGTTGACCAGCAGCGTCGCTCCCACTACCGTCCACAGGTTGCCCAGCACTCCGACAAGGACAATCACACACCCAAAGATCATCAACTCACTCAAGGTATAGGGGTCTAAACCCTCCTCGACAAACACCTGAAACAGAACAAGGAAGAGAATCCCCACACTACCTGTCGTGATCATCATCATGGTAGCAAGCGTCGTTCGCCCCCGCCGCAAGGCTATTGTCCCCAAAAGAAAGAAAAGCGTTATCACCAGTGTCGCGCCATAGAGTACCCACGCTGGCGTGGTGAACCCGAAATCCTCGAAGACCAGCCGCAAAGTGAAAACAACGCTGGTAAGCCCAAATACCACCGTCGAAAGAGGCAGCATAGCCCCTAAAAGGCGCTGGCGGCGCTGGCGCTCGTAGGTCTGGTAGACTGTAAACTCTGCGGCAGAAAGGGGGAGAAACCGACGCGAAGCGAGATTCTTCATGGTATCCGCTCCTTGGGGGATTTTTATGATTCGGGCAGTTCTTCTTCCAGCAGCGCCTGCATGCGCTGGAGCCGATCTGCTTCGCTGAAGGTAATGGCTTGCTGAATCGCCGCCACAAGTTCCTGCGGAGTAACGGGCTTAATTACATACAGATCAGCGCCCGCCGCCAGCCCGGCAAACTGGTCCTTTTGCTGGGCCAGCGCCGTCAGCACAATGAGCGGAGTAGCCGCCGTCTCCGGGTCGCCGCGCAGCGCCCGCACCAGTTGGTAGCCATCCAGTCCAGGCATCTTAATGTCAATCACCACACACTGCGGGCGCAGCGCGTAGAACTGCTCCAGCCCTGATATGCCATCGGAGACGCCAACGACCCTGAACGATCCAAGGCGCGGCAGAGCCATGAGCAGGAGATCGAGCAGATCACGATTATCCTCGACAATGAGAACAGTGGGCAGTCCGTGCGAAGCAGCCATCTCTATCACCTCACCGAAACGTTGCGCGCAATGTATCCGGTGCGGCGCAGCAGGAGCATCTGCCCGTGGAAAAGCGTGGTTGACACTGGCTTGACGATATAGTCATCAGCACCCACCCGGAAGGCGCGCACCTTGTCGGCGACAGAAGCGCGCGTGGTCACACAGGCAATCAGGATCGCTTTCAGCGCGCTATCCCGTTGCAGATAGTGGATGAAGGAGAACGCATCACCATCTGGCTGATCGAGTTCCAGGATAATCAGGCCCGGCTGATAGCGCAGAATCATCTGAAAGGCTGCGCTCAGGGTCGCCGCCGGAATACACTGAAAACTCTCCTGAAGAAGATACGCGATCTGCCGTTGATAAAGCGGGTCAGGGTCAATTACTACGATGGGTGAGAGGGGGTACTTGGACATGAAGCGTCTCCTTAAGAAACCAATGCAGCCTCTTGGAGTACATGCGTGCAGCGCAATACTCCAGGCATTGCCCTTTTGATAGCGCCAGCATGCGGTCTCCCTCTCCCTTCACACGGGCAGCCTTCTCAAAGGGGGTGAGCTTTGTTCCCCCCTTACTGTATCGCTGCTGTCAAGGGGTCATTATTTCTGGCGCCCTGGGGATGAGCGGCGCTGGTGGTAAATGCCCTACCATGTGAGCAGCTTTGGCCCTGAAACATGAGCATTTGCCTCCAATCATGAGCACCAGGAGGAAAGTAGCTGGGCAAGTCGCTCCACACCTGGGGTATTGACATGCAATAGTGTAAATGGGGTAGCGCTACGAAACGTGTCGCTGGCCGCAAAGGAGCAGGAAAGAAACTATTTGCAGAAGAGCTTTTCCATCCTGGAAAGGATTGAAATTATGGCAACCTCTCAGATGACCCCGAGCATTTCGGTGATTACCTTGGGAGTCAACGATCTAGAACAATCACTCGCTTTTTATCGTGATGGCCTGGGCTTGCCAACCAGTGGGATGATCGGCACTGAATTCAAAGGCGATGAAACGCATCCGTCAGGGGCAATCGTCCTGTTTCAACTCCAACATGGAGTCATTCTGGCGCTTTATCCCCAGACTGAATTAGCGAAAGATGCCAAAGAGCCTGTTGGAGCAGCAAGTTCCACCGAGTTCAGTATTGGGCATCTCGTGCGAGGCAAAGAAGAGGTCGATACTCTGCTGAAACAAGCAGAAGCTGCTGGGGCGACGGTAACTGACGAACCACATGAGCGACCCTGGGGTATCTACTCAGGGTATTTCAAAGATGTCGATGGGCATCTCTGGGAAATTATCTGGAACCCGCAGATGGTGCCAGAGGAGAGGTAAAACTCAGATCCTGACGAATCACCGCAGTTCTTCCAGACCTGGCTCATATCCGAACACTCGGCTTGAACCTGGCCGACTCTGGAAAGGTGTCCGAGCATTCAACATCAGACGTGCGACAAATAATGCGCGCTGAATTTACAAAAACGGCATGCGACAATCCGCATGAGAGCGGATTCTCAACCTGTCACTGGTCGTCTTGCTCAAGATTGAGGGCAATTTCCCATGTTTGAGGACCAGACCTGCTCACTTCGTGGGGCATTTACCGGCTGGCTCATTACGGCTTGAGACCACTCCTCAAGCGAACGCTGAACAGCTTCGGGGAGGCCACTCATACAGTCATCCAGGCGAAACTCAGCGATCATGACACTGCCCAACTGCTTATTGAGCATACCCGCTGAATGTAGCCCTTGTTCTTGTAAAATAAGGACAGGGAGGCCAGCCTGATACGCCATTGCCGCCTCGATATGATTCCAGATAGTGCTGTTGCGGCGATCAATATAGCTCATCGCGTCGGCGCTGTCGGGGTATTCAACGCCAGAAGCCCAGCGAAAACGCTCCAGAGCGATAATGAGCGCCCCCTGGCAGCTACGCATCCGTTGTCGTATCTCTGGTAAGGGGTCGTAACCCTCCTGGCTATTGTGGACGGTGACAGGCGCCAGAGCCAGGTCGTGAAGGGCGGCAAACACGCAATCCAGCATCAATTGCTGGGGCGCGCTGCGGGTTGTTTGGATGCTGATAAACACTCGCCTCATATCACGGGCGCCTTCCACAAATCTTCAGAATAGGCTGAATATATAACGATTTATTTCAGTAGGGAGGCATAATCAATGGCTGAGACCATCCAGGACCAGTGGGCGCAATGGCTGCTGCAACGGCGGCATGGCGGCGACCCTGAGCAGCAGCAAACCATGCTGCAAAGATTGTTCGCTGTTCGAGACCAGGTACTCCAGCATGCCGACATTGCGGCGGGCGAAACGATGCTCGATGTCGGCACAGGCGACGGACTGATTGCCTTTGGCGGGCTGCCGCAGGTCGGCGAGCAAGGACAGGTTATTTTCAGCGATATTTCCCAGGATTTGCTCGATCACTCCCAGGCGCTGGCCGGGCAAATGAGTGTACTTGATCGCTGCCAGTTTGTTCGCGCCTCGGCGGATGATCTGACTCCGCTGGCAGATGCTTCGGTGGATGTCGTCACAACTCGTTCTGTCCTGATCTACGTCGCCGCCAAACAGCAAGCCTTCCACGAGTTCTACCGTGTCCTGAAGCCCGGTGGGCGCATCTCGCTTTTCGAGCCAATCAACCGCTTCGCCTATCCAGAGCCAG
This sequence comes from Ktedonobacterales bacterium, assembly GCA_036557285.1. NCBI lineage: Bacteria > Bacillati > Chloroflexota > Ktedonobacteria > Ktedonobacterales > Ktedonobacterales bacterium. Next base: position 26,327 of record DATBHW010000012.1, on the reverse strand, counting down.
GGAACCGCTTCTTTGGGTACAACGTGACGCCTGTGCAGGGCATTGCCGACAAAGTGAAGGCCGGATATGGGCTGCTTATCAAAAACGAGACAGAGGCATATGGCCCGATGATGGACTTCGGCGAGTACGATCTGTTTCGCTTTGCCGAAAAAGCTGGTTTCGGCGAGATTCATCTGCACGTACAGGTGGATATGAAACCAATGGAACCAGCGAAGTGGGACACTTTTCGACAAAGCGCCCCCAATCCGCTGGCCCCAACGCTGGAAGAAGTGCTGCAAGCAGCATTGACACCCGCCGAGGCAGAACAATTTGCGAACCATCTCAGCCCACTCGTTGAGCGAGGACAGGGAACAACTCGCATGGCCGTCGCCTATCTGTGGGCGATCAAGGGCGTGTAGCGCCGCCCCTGGCGGCCACTTGTAGCGCCGCCTTCCAGGCGGCAGGGGAGGCGAGGGGACTTGTGGCGCCGCCGTCCCTGGCGGCCAACGCTGCGCTGCTGCGAACGCTGCTCCTTTAGGGACGTGGCTGCGGCACGCCAACGTCGAGCCGCCTGGAAGGCGGCGCTACAAGTCCCCTCCACACCGCCAGCCAACGTCGGCCTGGGCAGACCCAGATACAAGGTCAAACTTCATCAATCGCCAGCCGCCTACAACTCGTCCATGAGATCTCTTCCCGGACGCAGTTCCTTCTCATAGCAGGCAATGCGCGCCGTGACGCGCATCCCCGCCCGCTCATAGAGCCGCTGCGCACCGGTCAGACTCTGCCCATCAACCCCTAACCCGACGCGCCGAATTTCCCGCTGATCGAAAACCGTGAAGGCATGGCGCAGCAGCGCCAACCCCAGGCCGCGCTTGCGCCAGGGACGCAGTACCGCGAGCTGCTCGATCCAGCCAGAGCCATCGTCGCGCCTCCGGCAGAGCGCCGCTCCCGCCACCTTGTCGCCCTCCTGCGCCAGAAACCACAGCGAAGCGTCAAAGGATTCGCGGACCATATGCCGCTGCCATTCCTCGAAGCTGCGGGGGATATGCGCCCAGGAGTCCCTGAAGCCCTCCTCAACGGTTTCATAGGCTCGCTGAATATCCTCCAGGCTGCCGTCACAGGTTCGCACGCTGATGCCTTCCGGCCACGCCGGGGCTGGCCGCGTCCCTTCCAGATCGATCCGCATGCGGAAGTAGACTCGCGTCAGTTCATAGCCGCGCGTCTCCAACAAGTCTCGCGCGGCGGCGCTCTCGGCAACAACATTGTTGACCAGCACCCGGCGTGTCCCGTCTGGCTCTGCCGCGATAATAGCCGCCGCCCGCCGCTCCATCTCCTCAACCAGCGTTTTCCCAATCCCTCGCCTGTTGTGGTCAGGATGAACATAGCCATCGCCATAGAAACGGCCCGCGCCGTAGTCCATCAGAGTAGCGTAGCCGCAAAGCAGCCCATCCGACGCCAGAACCATCCAGGCATCCTGAGTGGGGTCCAGTTCTTCCCAGTCGCCAATAATGGTGTCGGGGGTCAGGGGATCGGCTTCGCCCATCTCGGCAGTGTCGAAGACCCGCAAGAGGGCCAGAATCGCCGGAATGTCTTCCATCGTCGGGGAGCGCACGATGTAGCCAGGAGTTAAATAGGGATACATATCGTCCTCTTTCGTGTGTCGCGCAGGCAGGGAGCGGCTGCTTGAGGGCGCACGTGGGGACGGAAAGAGAGAACACGTTTGCCAGCCACGGAGCATATCTCAGAGACGCCACTCGATACCCGCGCAAAGTCAACAAGACTCGCCCCCACCAGATCGCGGGGAGAGTACAGGTGATTTCGCTTGCGTTGTTATCAGTAGCGTAGAGACATGTTCTGGCTCATCCTCTCTTCAATGAAGCTGCCAGCAGTATACTCGCTGCGCTTGAGAAATGCAAGCGCGCTGTTGATGGTTGTTCGCGTATTGTGCCTGCATGTGATATAATCAAAGCATCCTGAAACTGAGGTGGCAGCATGTGTATCTTTTCCTCCACAATTCGCATGGTGATGCGGATGCGCGGGCTACCGCGCGATCCAAAGTCCATGCTGCCTGCTGCCTGACTCAAGCATACGAACCGTCTTATTCAGGGCTACCCAGCATGGGCAGCCCTTTCTGTTTGCCCGGCGCCCCCCTTGAGAAGGAGACTACCATGACCAACCCTACATTAGATGAGCGACACCCACCCTGGTATGTCACCACTGCCATACCCTACGTCAACGCAAAGCCCCATATCGGCTTCGCGCTGGAGATCATCCTGACCGACGCGCTGGCGCGCTATCACCGCCTCAAAGGCGAAGACGTGCGCTTCCTCACCGGCGCGGATGAGAACAGCCTGAAGAATGTCCAGGCGGCGGAAAAAGAAGGTATCACCACCCAGGCGCTGGTGGACCGCAACGCCGCGCAGTACCAGGCGCTGCGAGAACCGTTGAACCTGTCGTTCGATGATTTCATTCGCACCAGCAACGACCCGCGCCATCTGGCGGGCGTGCGCAAGCTCTGGCAGGCGTGCACAGAGAACGCTGACATCTACAAGCGCCCCTATCAAGGGCTTTACTGTGTCGGCTGCGAACAGTTCTACACCCCGGACGAACTCATTGACGGCCTCTGCCCGGAACATCTGACGCCGCCGGAAGTCGTCGAGGAGGAGAACTACTTCTTTCGCCTTTCGCGCTACGCTGACCGACTATACGAACTGATCGAATCCGACCAACTGCGCATCGTCCCCCAGACACGTAAGAACGAGGCGCTGAGCTTCATCCGCCAGGGTCTGGAAGACTTCAGCATCTCGCGTTCGCGGGCGCGCGCCCACGACTGGGGCATCTCTGTCCCCGGTGATCCAGATCAGGTGATGTACGTCTGGTTCGACGCGCTAGGCAACTACATTACCGCGCTGGGCTACGCCAGCGAAGCGCCGCTCTATCAGCATTACTGGGCACACAACCCGCAGCGAGTTCACGTCATCGGCAAGGGCATTTTGCGCTTCCATACCATCTATTGGCCGGCAATGCTCCTTTCAGCCGGAGTGCTGCCGCCCAGCGAAGTCTTCGTACATGGCTACGTCACTATCGAGGGCGCAAAGATCAGCAAATCGCTGGGCAACGTCATTGATCCAGTTGAGTTTGCCGGGCGCTATGGCACAGACGCGCTGCGCTACTACCTGCTGCGCGAGATTCGCGCCACTGACGACGGCGATTTCAGCCTGGAGCGATTCATTCGCACGCACAACGTCGATCTCGCCGATCAGCTAGGCAACCTGCTCAATCGGGTCGTCAATATGGTCACTCGCTACTACAGCGGCGTCGTGCCTGCGCCCGGCGAGCCGGAGGAAATTGATCGGCGGCTCATCAGCGTCGCCGAAGAACTGCCCGAACGGGTAGATGCCGCGCTGGCCCAGTTCGCCCCACATGAAGCCCTGGCCGCCATCTGGGAACTTGTGGGCGCGGCCAACAAATACGTTGCCGATGTCGAACCCTGGACACTGGCAAAGCAGCGCAAGGGGCCAGATAGCGCGGCAGCCGAAGCGCGGCTGGCGACCTCGTTGTACAACCTGGCCGAAGCCTTGCGCCTGATCGCGCACTACTGCGCGCCGTTCATTCCGGCCACCGCCGAAGCCATCGCCAGCCAGCTTGGCATCGCCCTGGACACCGGCAGCGATTGGGCGCAGGTCTCCCGTTGGGGCGGCTATCTGGCGGGGACCAGCGTCCAGCCCGGCGGCGTCCTGTTCCCCAAGCTGGAACTGCCCGTCGAGGTGTAGAAGGGCGTTTGCCCCCACCCCGCCGTCCCTGGCGGCGAACGGCGGGGTGGGGGCCGCCTGTACCGCCGTCCCTGGCGGCGCAACGGTGCGCCAGGGCGAGCGTTCGCCCTCCAGGCCACCGGACCAGCAGCCCAATGGTTCGCCGCCAGGGACGGCGGTACAGGCAACAACGCTTCAAGTAGCCCTATCCTCAGATACACCTTTTTGGCGGCGCAGTGCCCGGTAGGCGTGCCGTAGGATAGCCGGATCGGTTTCCTTCGCGCTCAGAACCTCCAGGGCCAGGCCCACGCGCGGGTCAGCGCAGAAGTTACCGAGGGCTGTCGTGGCATGGCGACGGACGTTGATGCTTGGGTCTGTCAGCGCGTGAGCCACCACGCGGGCAACTATATCCTCTTCTACTTGCAGGGGATGTAACTTGCAGGCGTCACAACTGAGGACATGCAGCGCCATACGCCGCACGCGCGGTACCGTATCATCCAGCAGCCGACGCAGCGGCTCGGCACAGCGATCATCTGCCATATGGTCCAGCGTGTGCGTGCAATCGTAGCGCACCCTCGGACTTGCGTGGAGCAGCCCTTCCAGCAGCGTCTCCACCAGCGCCGAGTGGTTGCCTTGCTCCACGACCACCTCGCGCGCCGCCAGAATATCTCGCAGCGGCATGCGCGAAAAGCGCCGCGCCAGTCCCACAGCATCTCGCTGCATCGCCAGATCAGCAAGCTGCCGCGCCAGTTCGCGCACAGATGGCCGCTGCGCAGCAGACTTTTTACCCTCGGCGGCCATATCCTCTGATGGCTTGCTTGTCTCTCTCTCCAACGGCTTCTCCTGGCCCATCGCCTCAATGTGCGCTTTCAGCTTCGGCCAGCTTGAAAAGCCCGCCTCGCGCGCAACGACCAGCAGGGCATCGGCCAGCGCAAAGTTCCTTATATTGCGAACAGTGGGCGCTGATTGAGTGAAACGAGGAAGATGCGCCTCGACACGCTGACGCGCTTGTGGATCAGCGGCGCGAAACGCCTTGAGCAGGGCTTTCGCCTGGTTCTTGAGGTATTCCAGATTGGGCAAGCCAGACAGCAGGGACATAAAGAACCTCCCCTCACAAGGAAGCCTGTTGTCCGTCGCGCCAGGCGAGAAGAAGGTTCATTACATGTCAGGACCAGTAGACTAAGCCCTTTCCACGGACAGGGGGCGACTGAATCGCGCAGCTCAAAGTATACTCGCTGAGTCAGCCATCGTCAAGCAAAGTGTTAGATGAAATCCTTCCCGCTCTTGCATTCTGCCAGCCCAGCCGGTAGGCGCTGCTGTCTCGCTGCGCTGCTTCATGGGCGCGCGCCTCTCCCCTGATTCCAGCGGGCCACCTCGACCTGCAACGTCTCGCCCAGTTTCTGGACTTTTCCACCAAAGAGGGCGCTGTCGAAGAGGATTTTTCTCCCGTCATGGCAATGCACCGTGTACCTGTGGCGCACGCTGGTTGAGGTGGACGTGACGCCAGACGCAGACTGGTGGGTGCTTCTGCTGACTTTGACGTTGTGGGTCACGGTGATCGCGTCCTGCCAACGAAAGGCGTCAGCCCTTCTGGATGTGACCAGAGCAGCGCCATGCGTGCAAACAACCGCGCGGGCGCCACTGTTCCCGATGGCCTTCACGATTTGCCAGAGGCTGTACACTATCCCCAGCAGCCCAACCAGCGGGAAAAGAATCTGGACCACCTGAAAGATCGGCTCGGAGGTAGACAGAGGCGAACTATCAAACAGGTGGAGGTCGTTTGGAAGGAGGGGACTGTTGGTGATAGCGGCGGTGAACAGGGTCCAGGCGGCAAAAAACGCCGCCAGGAACAGGAATCCGATGATCTTCAAGACAGTGTTCGGTTGGTACACCGCTGTAGAGGCGCCAAGGCGATATTTGCTGATAAGCTGTTGCGCTTCTGGGGTCAGGGATGCCATAACTGATGAATCCCCTTTCTGGATGCGTCTGATGCGAGAGGATGCGCTCACTCTTTACGCAGAAGCCCCCGCTGCGTTTTCTGCTGGCGAAATCCGCCAATGTCCTGCCTCAAGTGTACCAGATGCCCATCTTCCAAACGTTACGGCCATCGTTACGGAGTTTGCTTTTTCTGCGGCTTCCATTCTTGATACAAGGGGTTGCCCTGTCTTCAGAAGCTGATAGCCTCTCCAGGCGAAGGTAATAGAGGATCGGCAGCAGCTAGCAGAGAGCAAGAAAATCGCTCATCCCTGCTGCGCCTCGCTGGAAGACGATGCGCTTTCCTGTCTGGCGACGGTAGCCCCCCACTCCGAAGGCTCAACGTCAGCTATTGATTGAGAGAACGTCCAGCAGTGGCCGCCCAGGTCTTCGGTGCTGTACTGTCTCTCCCCGAATGGGTAGTCGGTCGGAGGGTGCAGGATTCGTGCGCCGCGCGCCCTGGCTCGCTCGTAGTGGCGGTCCACGTCTTCCACGCGCACAAGTACCGAATGGCTGACCGCGTTCGTCGGCGTCTTGGAACCCTGGTCTGGGTGTCCCTCGCTCACAACGACCGCGCCATCGCCAACGACAAGCTGGGCGCGGTGAGTGCCTATTCGCAAACGCTCGGTGAATCCAAAGGCGCTGCACAGCCAGTCCACCGCCCGACCTACATCCTCATAAGCAAGCACAGGGATGACGGTACATGCTGGTACCGAGCGATTCGCCATTAGTTTGTTCCCCGAAAGACTCATAACCGTTCCTCTCTCTATTGAATACTGGCTGCCGAAGAAGACGCACACCCAGGCAAGGCTATAGCGATCATGCCCGACTAACGACGCCAACCACAGCATATCTTCGCTGTGGTTGGCGTCGCTCGCGTCGCCGCCAATGGGGTTCCGCTCGCGGAAAAGAAAGTGAGAAAATATCCGCTTCTATCTCAGGCCGACTCCTCGCTCAGCAGCAGACCTTGCAGCCTGCCCAGGAAATGTGTCCAGCCTTCGAGATGGCCCATACGCTCCTCTTGATCGTCCCTGGATTCAGCATAGGGGCCATGAATAATAGTAATCTGCGTGCCACCCTCTGCCAGCGTCTCAAACGTCACGATCACATGCCTGATCGGCGCGAGGTCCGGCTCACTATCCCACTTCCAGGTGAACGACAGCATCTTCCCTGGCTCAAAAGCCGTATAATAGCCGCGCAGATTCCGGCCCCTGCCGGGCCAGGAAAAATGATACCCCCCATCCACGCGCGCCACGTTCTCCACTTCTGGCGGCCACCACCGCCGCAGCAGCGCCGGTATCGTCCAGTAATCAAAGAGCGCCCTGGGAGCCGTCGTCGGAAACTCCGCCGCAGCAACCAGCCAATCGTTCGCTGAGGGGAGCTGCCATAAAGGAGAAGGAGAAACCATCATGTGATCGCTAATCATAGATTACCCCATTGCATAGGTTTATTATCCAGCCCTGGCTTGCTGCCGGTTCGCTCTACGCCACGCCTGACATCCAGGCTGCCCCTCCATAAATGCACGTACCTTGCCATGATAGACATGAGGAACCTTTGGCATAACAAGTATACTAGAAAATACGTTCTAAGTCAAGACCTCCGTAGCTCATCGGGCAAACCTTCATCGTTCTGCCCCAGCGCCTGGCGAGCCGCCTCAACCACATCCGCCAGCGCGACCATCCGGCTCTCCTGCTCCGCGCGCCGCTTGAACTCAACCGCTCCTCGCGCCAGCGTGCGCCTGCTCACCACCAGACGAACCGGCAGCCCAATCAGATCAGCGTCATTGAACGTGATGCCCGCCGACTCGGCCCGATCATCGTACAGCACTTCTACGCCAGCCTGGCAGAGCGCCGCGTACAGATCATCGGCGGCGCGTGTCACGTCTGCATCGCCAGCGCCCAGCGCACACAGCGCCACCTGATACGGCGCAATCGCCGTCGGCCAGCAGATGCCGCGCGCGTCATGGCGCTGCTCCACCGCCATTGCCATGACACGCCCCAGGCCCAGGCCATAGCAGCCCATGAGCATCACATGCTCCTGCCCATCTTCGCCCAGAAACGTGGCGTTGAACAGTTCGCTGTACTTCCGCCCCACCTTAAAAGCATGCCCAAGCTCAGACCCTCGCTTCACCCCCAGCGTCCCGCCGCAGCGCGCACAGATCGCGCCCGCAAAAGCCGAAGCAATATCCTCCCAGGCATCCACCCGGAAATCGCGCCCCGCGTTCACGTTGCGCAGGTGATAATCTTCCCGATTCGCCCCAGCCACCAGATTCTTGCTGCCCTGAAGCGACGTATCGGCAAGAATCAGCGCGTCCTCGCCCTGGCCGATTGGCGACATAGAGCCTGCTACTACCGTCCCAGCCTGCTGCAACTCCTCTGGCGACGCCAGGTGCAGCGTCGTCGCGTTCAGCCCCGCGCGAGCGACGGCGTTGAACAGCTTCACCTCGTTGACCTCCAGATCGCCGCGCGCCAGCGCAAAGATCAGCCGACCATCGGCCATATAGCAGACTGACTTGAGCGTCTTTGCCGCCGAGATATGCAAAAAAGCAGCCAGATCGGCAATTGTCTTCTGTCCTGGCGTATAGACCTCCTCCAGTGCCGCCTCGACTTCATCCGGCGGCGCAGCGCGCGCAAACTCGGCCTTTTCGCGGTTTGCCGCGTAGCCACACTGCGGGCAAAAGATGGCCTCGTCCTCGCCAGCCTCGCCCAGCGCCAGAAACTCCTGCGAATCCTTGCCACCAATCGCGCCGCTGTCGGCCTCCACCAGTAGCACATCCAGCCCGCAGCGCCCGAAAATGCGCTTGTACGCCTCGATCATCGCCCGATAGCTCGCATCCAATCCCGCCTCATCGGCATCGAAGCTGTACAGGTCTTTCATCCAGAACTCCCGCACCCGCAGCAGCCCGCCGCGCGGGCGCGCCTCATCCCGAAACTTCGTCTGAATCTGATAGAGCCGCTGCGGCAGATCGCGGTAGCTCTGCGCCATCTCTTTCGCCAGCAACGTAATCACTTCCTCGTGTGTCGGCCCCAGAGCCAGATCACGCCCTCGCCGGTCCTTCAGTCGAAACAGCACCTCGCCCAGCATATCGGCGCGGCTGACTCCCCGCGCTGGCTGCGCCGCCCACAGTTCCAGCGGCTGCAAGACCGGCAGGGTACACTCCTGGCCTCCGGCAGCGTTCATCTCCTCGCGGACAATGTTCGCAATCTTCAGCAAGACGCGCTGTCCCAGCGGCAGAAAGCTATAGACCCCGGAGGTAAGCTGGCGCACAAAGCCTCCGCGCACCAGCAATTGATGGCTGATCGTTTCCGCATCAGTCGGCGGCTCGCGCAGTGTGCGCAAAAAGAGTCGAGAATAACGCATCGGCGCCCCTCCTTGCAGATTAGAAAGACAAACCAAACAAAAATGCCCCGTCCCTAAAAGGACGAGGCATTGCTCGCGGTACCACCTTCGTTTGCTGCCGTCTCCAGCAGCCCCTCAGCCGACACGGAACCTGTTGGCTCGATGTCGCTCCTCATGATAACGGGAGGAAACCGGCAGAGTTTCCAGAGGGCGCGCCCTCATTCACTCGCGCTCACAGGTGGGTTTCGGAAACGGCCCGGATGCCAGCTTTCACGCTCCTGGCTCGCTGCTCTCCTGCTCTGTTCTCCTACTGGCCTGCTCAGCGTTTTTCGCCCTATGTACTTGTTTAGCGTTTCGCCGGGTAGAGTACACGAATAGGCGGATAGCTAGAATGCGATAGGGCCAGCGGGTCTGAAACGTTCGGGCGTCGGACCCGCTCCGGCAGCGCGCGCGCCGTCAATTTCAGGCGATGGGTCAGTCGCAGCGCCTCAAAAGCCACAACCAGGGCGCGCAAGCTCACCACAATCAGGGCAACAGCAACCAGTAAGACCAACACGAATACCAGCGTTGCCATAGGAGGCCCTCGTTTTCAGTACCAATCCCTCAGTTGGAGCTTCGTGAACATCTACTACTTCATAGTATACCGCATTACAGGTCAAGTAACTATGAACCCGTTCACTATTACATACGCTGCAACGTCACGAAAAACATCCTCTCCCCGGCTATGCCATCTTCTCCATCTCGCCAATATAGCGCCCAAACAGATCAAGCGCCTGCTGCACAGGCGCGGGCGAAGTCATATCCACCCCCGCATCCCGCAGTAGATCGATGCTGTAATCAGAAGACCCCCGCGTCAGGAAGCGCCGATAACGCTCCACTGCGGGCGCGCCCTCGCTCAAAATCTGCTGGGCCAGCGCCGCCGAAGCCGAAATGCCCGTTGCGTACTGATACACGTAGAAATCGTAATAGAAGTGCGGAATGCGCGCCCACTCGATGCTAATCAGATCATCAACATTGACCTCCGGCCCATAGTAGGCATCGTTGAGTTCTTTGTATATCTGCGAAAGCGAATCAGCCGTCAGCGCCTCCCCTGCCTCAGCCACTGTATGAATCTGGCGCTCGAAGGCGGCAAACATCGTCTGGCGATACAGCGTCGTGCGGAAGCCCTCCAGATAGTGGTTAATGATATACATCCGTAGCGCCCGGTCTGTCGTCTTCTCCAGCAGATGGTGCGTCAGCAGTGCCTCGTTCAGCGTCGAAGCCACCTCCGCTACAAAGATCGTATAACTGCCATAGGGATAGGGCTGCGTGCGCCGGGTGTAAAACGAGTGCATCGAATGGCCGAACTCGTGCGCCAGCGTAAACATATTATCCAGATTTTCCTGGTAGTTCAGCAGCACAAACGGATTCGTGCCATACGTCCCGCTGCTATACGCCCCGCCGCGCTTGCCTTCGTTCTCCAGCACATCAATCCAGCGTGAATGGAAGCCTCGCGTCATATCCGCCACATAATCCGGTCCCAGTGGAGCCAGGGCTTTGGCAACCGTTTCTTTCGCCTGCTCAAACGAAACCTTGTATTCCACCTCTGCCACCATCGGCACATACAGATCATACATATGCAGTTCATCCAGGCCCAGCAGCTTCTTGCGCAGCCGCAGATAGCGATGCAGCACACCTAGATTGTCATGTACTGTATCAACCAGATTCTCATAGACGCTCACCGGAATATTATTCGCATCCAGCGCCGCCTCCAGCGCCGTGTCATAGTGGCGCGCCCTGGCCCCGAAGATTTGCCCTTTTACCTGCCCGTTCAGCGTCGCCGCCAGCGTATTGCGCTGCTTGAAGAACGTGCGGTGCATCCCCTCAAACGCCGCCTTGCGCACATCCCGATTGCGTTCCTCCAGAAAGAGGATATAGTTGCCCTTCGTCAGTTCCACATCCTGCCCCGCCGCGTCCTTGATCGTCGGCAGCTTCAGATCGGCATTGTTGAGCATATTAAACACCTGCGATGGCGCATCCAACGGCTCGCTCACCTCGGCCAGCAGCGCCTCCACCTCAGCAGAGCGCACATGGGGCTTGCGCCGCAGCAGTTCATCCAGCAGATGCCGATACAATTCCAGGCGCGTATCCTCGCGCAAAAAGCCCTCGATACGATCCTGCGGAATCTCAAGAATCTCTGGCGTCATGAACGCGCTGGCCGCCCCAACTTTCGTCGCCAATGTCGTCACGCGGCTCAAGCGCGCCAGATTCGTGCTGTTGGAAGTATCTTCGTCTGAACGCATCGAAGCATAGACATACAACTTGCCCAGCGCCTCAGAAAGTGTACTATCAAGGTGGAGCGCCTCATACAACGTCTGGGCGCTGTTGCCCAGCGCCCCCTGAAAGGCGCTCAATTTGGGCAGTTCATCGTTCACCCGGATAAACGCCTGCTCCCAGGATTCCGGCGTCTCAAAAATACTTTCCAGATTCCAGGTCAGTTCAACCGGAACCTCACTCCGTTTGGGAAGCGTCGTCTGCAAGATGATTCTCCTCATCTATTTCTCAACATATAGGCTGTCTTCATTGGTCATCCCAACGTGTGCCGCCGCCGTCCCTGGCGGCGAATCGTTTCGCTGGTAAGATGTGCTATGAGATATACGAACTGAATAGACAGTTCTCACAGAGTTTTGCGCGGCCAGTGAGCCAGGCGCTTTTCAGCCGGGGAAGAATGGCCGTACCCTCCTTTCGCTCCTGACTATGTATTGCACTACGCTGTATAATATCCATATGAGAAAAGCCGCTACCTTTCGTCTAACAGGCCATGCCCAGCGCCTTCTCAACGCAATGGCAGAAGCCGACGGTATCTCGCATACCGCCATGTTAGAAATTGCCATCCGAGAAGCCGCCCGCAAACGGGGTATCCATGCTGATACTGGAATACAAACTCAGAACCAATCAGGCACAACGCACCGCGATTAACGAAGCCATTAGAACGGTCCAGTTTATCCGCAACAAGGCGCTGCGCCTGTGGGTAGATGGGCGCGGTGTCGGTTGGGCAGAACAGCAGCGCCTCTGTGCTCAGCTTGCCAAAGAGTTCCCCTTTGCGGCGAAACTGCACTCCAATGCGCGCCAGGCATCGGCAGATCGAGCGTGGGCCAGTATCAGCCGGTTCTACAAGAATTGCCGGGAACACAAACCGGGCAAGAAGGGCTATCCCCGTTTTCAGCATGATAACCGCTCGGTAGAGTACAAGGTGGGCGGGTGGAAATTGGAGTCGGATGGGCAACACCTGACCTTTATCGATGGCACGGGCATAGGCACGCTGCGCCTGATTGGAACCAGGAGCATTGCCACCTTCCCCACGAGAGGGATCAAGCGCGTGCGGTTGCTGAAGCGGGCCGACGGGTACTATGTCCAATTTGCAGTGCAAGCAGATCGCCAGATAGCACACGAACCCACCGGCCATCAAGTCGGCATTGATATGGGGCTGAAGAGTTTCTATACCGACTCGGAAGGCGTCGCCGTTCCTAACCCTCGCTTTCTGCGCAAGAGCGAGCGCACGTTGAAGCGCTTGCACCGGCGCGTCTCCAAGAAACAGAAACGCTCCAAGAATCGCAGGAAAGCGATTCAGCGCCTGGCGAAAGGCTATCTGAGAGTGAGTAGGCAGCGTAAAGACTTCGCCTGCAAAGCAGCGAGGGCGCTGGTCCAGTCTAGCGACTTGGTCGCCTACGAAAACCTCCAGATTGCCAATCTCGTGAAGAACCATCATCTCGCCAAGAGCATCAGCGATGCGGCGTGGGGCCAGTTCCTCTCCTGGCTGCGCTACTATGGGCAGATAACGAGCGTGCCTGTTGTGGCCGTTTCGCCCCGCTTTACCAGCCAGGATTGCTCCGGCTGTGGCGAACGGGCCTACAAGTCGCTCAGCATGCGAACCCATGTCTGCCCTGGTTGTGGCTTGGTCCTTGATCGAGATCATAACGCCGCCCTTAATATCCTAGACTCAGCCCTCCGTACCGCCGGGCAGGCGGGAACGGGTCTCTGCTTGCAGGGACAAAACGCTTCTGGACAGGGAACCTCTGGCAGTCGCACGCGATTGCGGTCTGTTAAGTTCGCTGGCTGAAGGAAGAATCTCCTGGCTTTTAAGCGGGGGAGTGTCAACGTTTCTCTGCATCCGCCAATCCAGCCGCCATCAGACTCAGCAAGAGCAGCAGTTGCGGCCCCTGAAAACTATTCGTCGCATCATACCACTCCGTCAGCGCGTGCGTATCGCCGCCGTCGCCACCGCCGCCGATCACTACCCCTGGCACACCCAGCGAAAGCGGGATATTCACATCGCAGCTTCCTGGCTCGCCCAGATGCGCGCCGCCCGTCACATGACGCGCCGCAGCCAGCGCCGCCAGCACCAGCGGCGCATCCGGCGTCATCCGCCCAGCGGGCCGCTCTCCCAAAACCGTAAACGTCAGCGCCAGCGTTTCTGCCACGTTTCCCGACTGATCGAACGCGCCGCGCCCATGCTCGGTGCGCACTGCCAATTCCACAGCGGCGCGATACGCCTGATGCACCTCTATCAACTTCTGCGTATCAGCGGCGCGCAGATCGATCTCGAACCAGGCTTCTTCCGGCAGCGCATTGATTGACGTACCACCGCCAATGCGCGTCACGCTGCATGTCGCTTTAGGCAAACTTGCCCCGCCAGAGGCCGCGCGCGGCGGAGCCAGCTTTTCAGCGATCCTGGCGATCTCGGCCAGCGCCCGGCCCAGCGCGTAAATCGGGTTCGCCCGCCCAAAATGGACATAGCTATGCCCCCCAGGCCCGCGACAGGTCACGCGCTCCCGAATCACTCCCTGCCCGCTCGCTGTGATATAGCCCGCGTGCAAACCATCAACCACCAGAAACGCGCCGATGCTTTCAGGCGCAAGCTCCTTCTTCAGCAAATGGCGCACGCCGCGCAGATTCCCCGCGCCCTCTTCGCCCACCGTACCCACCAGAAAAAGGGGGCGTTGTGGCTTCAGCCCAAACTGGCGCAGCGCCCGCGCCAGCATCAACATGCTCGTCAGTCCGCGCGCGTTATCGCCAATGCCCGGCGCGCGCAAAATCTGGCCCTGGCGCTGCACCCTGGGCTGAACCTCAGCCGGAAAAACGCTGTCCAGATGCGCGGCCACCACCACCGATGGCCCCTCTTCCTGAGAAAGTACCCGCGCAATCACATTGCCCTCAGCGTCCCGGCGTACATCATCCAATCCCTCGGCGCGCAGCCGGGCCATCAGATGCTCGCCGCGCGCCTCCTCGCCAAAGGGCGGCGCAGGAACCTCGCAGAAGGCAATCTGCTCAGCCAGCGCCTCCTCGCTCTGCTCGCGCAGCCAGCCCAGCGCCGCCGCCACACGCCCCTCGCGCGCAAGTTGTTCTGGTTCCTGGGTTATCATGCGGCGCCTCACTTCCCAGATTGTCCGCGTCTCAGGCGTGCTTGCGCGCCTCTTCCTCTGCGTTTCCCTGCGCTCGCGCCAGAATCTCTTCGACCACCGCCGTCTTGGCATCGGCGTAGTTCTGTCCGTATTTCCACTTCTTACGCGCAAGCTCCCGCTTGGTCTGCTCGTAGAGCCGCCGATCATCCGCATTGCAGCGCAGCCAGTCGCGGAAGAGCCGCATGCGCTCGATCTCCAGGCAGCCCAGCGAGAAGACATGCAGATTAACGGCGGTATCCGGCCCCTTGAACAGACGATGCTCGTACCAGTCCGGCTCTCGAATGTGCAGCTTATAGCCAGCCCCCTCCATAGCCGGAACGTAGGCCGACTCGTCTGCCGTATCTGCCAACACAAGCAGCATATCAATTCTCGGCTTGGCAGCCAGACCGGGTACCGACGTTGAGCCGACATGTTCAAGCATCAGAACCCGCGCGCCCAGCGCGGCCCGCACCCGCTCGGCCTCGCGCTCGAAAAGCCGGGGCCACTGGGGATCGTAGTCAACAATCTGAATCAGCCCCACCAGCGGCGTAAGCTCCCCAATATGGGCAGCCCGTATCTGCTCCTCCGTCAGGGGTAGATGCCCGGCTGCCCCGGCTTGCCCCGCTGGCGCGCTGTTTTCCCCTGCCGACGTGGCGCTGGCTGTACTGTGGGTCTCAGACATAGGTCCATCCTCTCGATGCTGCCCAGCACTCATCATGCTTTACTCTCCTGCCTGGCAGAGTTCCGCCAGCAGTTCTTCGCCAAAAGGCCAGGGGCCAAAGCCTGCCGCCGAGTTAATATGCCCGCCTGGCCCAATCGAGACACACAGGCTCCCCCACGCCCTGGCAAAATATCCAGCCCGCTCCAGGCTCACATACGGATCGTTCGTGCTCGCCACCACAATGCTTGGGAACGGCAGCGCCCCCAGCGGAACAGGCGCAAAGCCGCCGCTGTCAGCGGCAAAATCCGGGTCTTCCGCATCGGGAGGCGCAACCAGCAGCGCCCCCCGAATCGCTCCCTCGTGCTGCGCGGCCCAATGCGCCACTACCAGACAGCCCAGGCTGTGCGCCACCAGCGCCACCGGATACTCTGCCTGAGCCACCGCCGCGTCTAGCGCGCACACCCACGCATCACGCTCCGGGCGCTCCCAGTCCCGCTGCAACACCCGTCGGTATTCAGGGTGCGCGCATTCCCACAGGCTCTGCCAATGTTCCGGGCCAGAGTTCCCGTACCCCGGAACGATCAACACGCTGGTCCTCATGCCTGCTCTATCCCCTTGCCTGGCACAAACGTGTTACGCCCGCGCGCTGCTCAGCGACGCCTCAATCGCCGCAGCCAGGCGATTCATCATCACCTCATTGGCCGACGATCCAAGATGCCCAACGCGAATCACCTTCCCCGAAAGCCGCTGAAGACCGCCGCCTACGATCATGCCATACTCCTGCCGCAGCATGCTCAACAGCCACGCCGCGTCAACTCCTTCTGGCGGGAAAGCCACCGTCACGGTTGGCGAAGCCGCGTCATCATCCGCCAGCAGCCGGAAATCGAGCGCGCGCAAGGCCGAGCGCAGATGCGCCGCAACGCGCCGATGCCGCTCGAAGCGCGCCTCCAGCCCTTCCTCAAGCACGCGCCGCGCCGACACATCCAGCGCCATCAAATTATTCGTCGCTATCGTCACCGGATAGGGATGCCACTCCGTGTTCTCCTCCGCGTATTGCCGCCAGTTGCGCAAATTGAGATAAAACCCCGGCGCCGGGCGCTTTACACTATCGGCCAACTTCCAGCCAACCTCCGACAACGCCACCAGCCCCAATCCTGGCGGCGCTTCCAGGCACTTTTGCGAAGCCGTCGCGCAGGCGGCAATACCCCAATCATCCAGGCAGAATGGCACGCCACCTATCGAGCCAACCCCATCCACCATCAGAGCCACATCGCGCTCGCGCGCCACCTCCGCCAGTTCCTTGACACGATTCAGCGTCCCGGTTGAAGTCTCCGAATGCACCACCGCCAGCACATCCACATGATGCTTATCGAGCAGCGCGCCTATCTCGGCAGGGTCAGCCACTTTGCCCCACTCAATATCAATCGCCAGTGCTTCAGGGTCATACGAGCGCGCAATTGCCAGCAGGCGCTCGCCAAACGTTCCATTCAGCACCACCGCCGCGTGTTTCTCAACTCCAAGCAGCGTCCCCATTGCTGCGTCCACAGCCGCCGTACCGGACCCACTGAGCGTAAAAACGCGGCTGCTTGTCCCAAAAATCGGCTTCAGGCGCTCAATCAGTTCATTATAAAAGGGTACGAAGGTAGGTCCATAATGCACAGGGACAGGTCGCCCCATAGCTGCCAGCACCTCCGGCGAAACCGGCACCGGCCCAGGAACCAGAACATCAAGCTGAAAAGTATCCACTGAAGTCTCCTGCTCTACGTATTGTTTCCGCCCCCTCAACCTCTTCATCGCGTGTCGCTACCCTCATATGATACCCCAGTGGCCTCAACCCTGCCACACCTTTTGCCTGTCGGCACGCCCTGTACCAAATCCGCCTGAATAGCATTGTAGCGCCGCCTGTACTGCCGCCGTCCGTGGCGGCGAAACGATGCGCCCGCGCGCCCGCTGCCCTTCCAGACGAACGCTACTTGTAGCGCCGCCTTCCAGGCGGCTCAACGTCGGCCTGCTGGTACGTGGCTCACGAGGACAAACGCTCGCGCTGGCGAACGGCTGGCCGCCAGGGACGGCGGCGCTACACGCGCGGCGTTTCCTAATATTTATAGAAATGCTGGCGTGTCTCCTCTTCAGGCGACTTATCCGCAAAATAACTGCTTTCCAGCCGCTTCACCGCCAGATACGAAGCCGTTAACGTCGGACCCAGCGCCTCCGTCAAAACCGCATCTGCCTGAAGCGCATCCAGCGCAGCATCCAGCGTTTCCGGCAGCCGCTTGATGCCCCGTCGCTCGCGCTCCTCATCGCTCAAGTTGCCAGGGTCCACATCCACCGGCTCGCCTGGGTCCAGATTGCGACGAATGCCATCCAATCCGGCGGCGATCAGTCCCCCCATCGCCAGATAGGGGTTGCCGCTGTGATCGGCTGGCTTTAGCTCCAGGTTCGTAGATTCTGCCTCGCGCCCCCAGAAGGGCGAAGGAATGCGAATCGCCCCTTCGCGGTTATCGAACCCATAGGCCGTATAAGCCGAACTCCAGAAATGCGGCAGAAGCCGACGATACGAATTGGGGCTGGCGCAGGTCAGCGCCAGCAGCCCTGGCAGATGCGCCATAACACCACCAATAAACTGATAGCCAGTCTGGCTGATCCCCCCTCGGCCATTGGGATCGTAGAGCAGGTTGTGCCCCTGTGTAGGCGTACCGGGCGCGCCCCACAGACTGAAATGGATATGCGCGCCGCTCCCAGCCTGATCCAGAAATGGTTTGGCGGCGAAGCTGGCAAGCACTCCATGCTGGCGGGCAACGCCGCGCACCGTTTCGCGCACGATCAGCACCGTATCCGCCGCGCGCAGCGCATCAGCGTGACGAACAGAAATCTCCTGCTGGCCGGGGCCAAGCTCAGGCATGAACTGCTCCACCTGAATCCCCTGAAGCTCCAGCGTCGCAACAATCTGATCAATGATCTGCGCCGACGAATCGAAGCCGATACTGCTGTAACACAGGCTGCGGTCAAACGGTTCGTAGCCCGTAGGCGTTTCGCGGGCCAGATAAAACTCATGCTCCACTGTCGCCTGCACCGATATACCCATCTGCCCCGCCTCAGCAAGCACCCGCTTGAGGAACGTGCGAGGGCAGGCCGCCCAGGGCTGCCGATCCTGCGCAATCATATCGCACAGCATCATCCCACCATGCGGCACAAAAGGCAGCACCGTAAACGTATTGGGATCAGGTACCAGGCGAAACTCGCCAACCGGCCCCATCCCCTCAACCGACGCCAGCGCATCTACACCGGCAAACGCCTGCATGGCAAGCGTTTGCCCAATCCCCTCAAACATCCGGTGGGCCAGACCATTGATATGCGTCGCTTTGCCGCGAATAATCCCACCATTGTCACAATACAGAAAGCGCACCAGGCGCAAATGGGCTTCCTGGGAACGCTGAAGCACGGCTTGTGCGTCCATAACGCCTCCTAAAAACAAGAGCAGTGGTTTTCTAACGCAGAGGGAGAGGCGAAGCAGCCTGGCTTTCACCTCTCCTCGCAAAACACTGGCGCTTCAACTCCAAACCATCAGTCCGACGCTGCCGGAGCGGCTCCACCTTCTCCGGTTGCTATCGGTGGTGAACTTTTGGCAACCGTCACCTCGCCAATAAAGTAGACCACTGCTCCCACAATCAGCGAAACGACAGCAATCACCGCAAGGAGTAATGACCAATCGCCCTCTCCCACCAACTGTGGTATCCAGGGGTATCGGAATGTCACGAAGATGCCCACCGCGCTCGCAAAAAGACCAATCAGCGCGCAGACGTAGAAAACCCAGGGCGCGGTCAGTTGCTTTGCGTCAAACTGCTGTCGATACTTGAAGCGGATGATAACCACATCTACGAAGAGGATCACCATCGAGACACACCAGATCACCGTCACTGCCGCTTGCAGGACATTATACACCTTGGCGGAAAGGGCACTGGCATTGTCACTGCTGCCACCGAAGGCATAAGGCACAATGAAAGCAAGGATGGCAACCAGCGCAGCGATCAGCGTCTGCACCAGCACAGCCACCCAGGGAACCCGATTCTGATTCACCTTACTCATCGCAGCGGGCAACCGCTGATCTAGCCCGGAGACAAAGAGCAACCGCCCGAAGGAGTAGTTATACACGGCGGTGTTGAACAAGAAGAACCCGATAAAGATGACGATCACCAAATCGCTCAGGACAGTGCCTGCGCTCCCAAAGCCTATCTGCACCGCTTGAGCCACACCAGACGGGATGCCTTGCGCGCTGGCTGGCACCGTCATCTGAACCCCAAAGGTTGCGATCAGATATGCCGCCATGACGACGATTGACCCCCAGAAGAGGTATTTCGTGATGGCCCGCATATCGGTAATCTCAACGCCCATATTCAGGGGTACTTCAATGCCCAGCAGCGCCAGAATGACCAGGCCGTAGAACGTCCACTTCGTATTCACATCGAAGGGGCTGCCCACTGACCAGCTTGCGCTGGAGAAATCCGCGCTGGGAGCATTCCCCCCCAACAGCCAGAACACCCCAGCCAGCCCGATGAGCAGGATAGCGCCGCCATAGGCGATAAAGACAACGTTGACCCAGTTCTGGGTCACCCGAAAGCGCAGCCAGGACAGAATCATCGAAAAAGCCAGCACCACCAGAATCACCAGACCCTGCTGCCAGGGTTGCGTCAGCCAGTTAAATCCATGATTGCTGCCCAGCAACTGAATGAACGAAACCACCGCAACGCCCGTTGCCACCATCACCAGCACACCTGGCCACCAGGCGCAGAACCCCGCAAAAAAGCCCCAGAACTTGCCGAAGGCTTTATGCGTCCACACATAGATGGACCCCTCGCCGGGGAACATCAAACCTAACTGGCCGGTCACAATCGCGCCTGGAATAAGGAAGGTAAGAAAGCCTAGTATCCAGAAAATGTAGGAGGCAGCGCCTGCCCCGGTAACAACTGCCGAGTTCGTGATGAACAGGACAATGGCGACAAAGATTGCCACCATATCGAACGAATTGAGCACCCTGGGCAGGATACCGCCCGCCACACGCTCGGAGATGAGGACATCTGTTTCGCCTGCTGTTGTTGCCATTGCATGTCTCCTGGTACAAAAATGAGCGCGTACTGTACGAACAATGTTCAATCCTTTGGAGTTGAAGCGCCATGCAGTAGGAGATCATGTGGGAACGCGAAAAATACGAGCGGCCTGCCTCCTCTCTTTCTGTGAAAAAAACACCCCTGTTGCACAAGCATCAATACCGATACCACTCCACGTTCGCTTCATTGCTGCGAGAGGGTTACAGATATGTGGGGCTTACCCGTATTATTTACTATGCTTCCTACCCTGTCAAGTCGCTGGTTGTGTTATTATATCTGTCCGGCAAACGATAATTTCAAGTCATATATTCAGAAGAACGATGACCATGATTTCTTTCTGGACACCCTTGGCGCCATCCCTCAGAACACAATGATAGATACGCATATGCTGAAATCCCCTCAGAACGAGCGCCTGTTTGTGCTGCTGCTGGCCGGCCCGGCGGGCGCGGGCAAAACAACAACAGCGCGAGCCTGGGCCAGCGCCCAGCAGCGTCCAACAGCGCACATCTCGCTCGATGACGTGCGCGACTTTGTGAAGTCGGGCTACGCCGATCCTTCGGACGGATGGGAAACAGCGATACAGCAGCAATATCATCTGGCGCGGCAGGGCTGCGCAACCCTGGCCCTCAATTATGTAAACGCCGGTTTCCTCTGCATCATTGACGACGCCATCTTCCCCCAGTGGGCCGAGGTTAGCTACCAGGGTTGGCATGAACTGCTGCGAGAAGTGCCGCATTATCTGGTTGTGCTGCTGCCCAAATTCGAGTATCTTGTAGAGAGAAACCAGAGCCGCAGCGGCCATCGCCTGCTCAGCGAAGCCATGCTTCGCACAATTTACGACATGATGCTGCCCTGGCATGACCAGCATGCCTTTCCAATCATAGACAACTCGGAACTTTCGATTGAAGAGACGGTTGCCAGCCTCCAGAGCGAGGTGGACAAACTCATAAAGAATGGCTAGGCTCTATGAACATCTACGCCGTCATCGGCGCGCCGCCAGAGATTCAGGCATACGCGCTTGCCAAATATAGCCGCTCAGCGCAGCAATTGAGCGAAAGCATTGACGAGCTTTCCACTCAGCGCGCCGAACAGTTCCTCAACACCTTCTATTTCCAGTACGGCCATCGCTCCATTGCCGACCTCGCCCACGTCGCCCTCGCCATCGAAAACATCTCCATGCTGGCTGCCTTCCACGTCGTTGACGAACCCCTGTGGGACGGGCAGGAACGCTCCTCGCGCTATCAAGATTTCCGCAAAAGCGGCTTCTACATCCCGCCCCAGCTTCCCGAAGACGCTCCTGAACGCGCCACCTATGCCCGCGCCCTCGACGCTCTGCTGGATCGCTACGAATACTTCTCCACCGAACTCACCGACGTACTGAAGCAGGTCCAGCCATGCCCCGACGACATGGCCCCTGGCGTCTACAACCGCACGCTCCGCGCACGCGCCTTCGACGTAGCGCGCGCTTTCTTACCACTCGCCACACGCACCAGCGTAGGCCAGATCACCAGTGCCCGCGTCCTCGAACAGCAGATCAGCCGCCTCACCGGCCACTCCAGCGCCGAACTGCGCGACATTGGCGAAGCCATTCGCCAGGCATGCCAGACGCCCGCTCATAACTTTATCGAAAGCAAACTGCGCGCCGCCTGGGAAGCCGCCGCCCTCAGCCCGGAACAGATCGAGCAGCAGCAGCGCGCCCTGGAAGAAGCCGGTATTCTTGGCCTCAGCGCCGCACCCACCCTCGTCAAATACACCACACCAGAAGTCTACGGCCCCCGCGCGCTCGCAGAGGCGCGCGCGCGCCTGGAGCCATACCTGCACGCGCAGCCAGCCGCGCCCGACCTCTCCGCAGGTATCGCGCTCATCGAGCCAGAAACCGACCTGCTGGAAGCTTACGCCGCCAGCCTGCTCTATCTCACCGACCACCAGGGCCGCGCCTATCGCCAGCTTCAGCCGCTCGCCCGCGCGCTCCCCGAAGAAGAAAAACGCGCCCTCTTCACACACACGCTTGCGCAGCGCGGCCCACATGACGACTGGCTGCGCCTGCATCGCCTCGGCTATCTGCTCGCCTTTGACCTGCTCGTAGATTTCGGGGCACTGCGTGACCTGCACCGCCACCGCCGCTGTGTCCAGATTATCCCCGACCTCAAGCTGCATCTCGGCTTTGACGACCCAACAACCATCTTCCACGCCGGACTGGGACCAGACGGCGCAGCCCTGGCCGAACAAAAGGGGTTGATCTCCGCCTACCGCCAGGCAATGCAGCAAGCCATCGCTGCTGCCCAGGCGTTCCCACTTCCCGAATACGCACCCTATCTCTTACCGCTCGGCGTTCGCCAGCGCGCCCTCTTCAAGATGGACCTGGCCGAAGCCGCCTACATCATCGAACTGCGCTCCGGCGTCACCGGCCACTTCTCCTACCGGCGCGTCGCCTACGACATGTACCGCCAGCTTTCTCAGCGCCATCCCTATCTTGCTCCGGTCATTCGCGCCACCAACCCTGATGAAGTCGTTGATTTGCTCAAACGCTAAACGAACCGCTGTCCCGTTCTGCTTGTACCGCCGCAAAAGATACCGACCCTCCCAAAAGAGACAGCATCAGTTACAATAGAGGGAAATAATGGGAAACCAAATAAGGCCGGAAGAGAGGGGCACATAGCCGTATGGCAGCATTTGACATCGAAGAAGCCGCGCTTCAGGGGCGCGGCGAAGCCATCCCCCCTGTATGGGCCAGATTCGCCGTCTCGCGCAGCGCAATCTGGACAAACTTCACCATCTATACCGTCGGCGCTGTCCTGACCTTTGGGCTGGCTGCTTACCTTTTCATCGCTGGCTCTCTGCCAGGCGGCTCCAACGGTGATGACGGCCTCGCCCCAATTGAGTTCGTCGCCCTTCTCGCCTGCGGATGCCTCTTCCTCTCAGTTGGTCTGCGCCTCATCCCGCCTCTTAGAAAGAGCAGCCAATATTTCTTCCTGGTCACGCCTGACGGCTTCGTCTTCGTCGCGGGCAAGAAGCTCATCGGCTCGCCCTTCACCAAGATCACCAGCGCCTATCGCCAGCCAGGCTTGCTGGGAGGAAAGCTGGTCGTACTGCGCGAAGCCGATAGATCACTCGCTCTCCGCATCGGACACTTCTACTCAGTGCAAACAATCCGCGAGATTGAAGAAGCTCTGGTCGCCAACCTCAAACCAGTCAGCCGGAGCAAGCCCGCAAAGCGAACGTAAAGCCACGCGCAAGCCTTCGCCATTACTGCTGCTTTCCCTCGGCGGGCTGCTCCACCTCGATGCCTGCCGCCTCCAGATCGTGCAGCAGCGGCCCAGGGTAAATCGTCCGCACCCGCAGCGTCACCGGCCAGCGCCCCTGCGCATCCACCGGCTCAGCCAGCACGCCCGCCAGCCGCCCCTCGTGTTGGGCCACAATCATCAACGCGCTCGCCAGATGCGCCGGATCGCCCCCTCGCAGCATCAGACGCAAGCGCGTGCTGGGTTCTTGCGCGCCCACCAGCCGCACCAGCGCGTGAAACAGATCGCTCTCCGTAATAATGCCCACCAATCGCCCTTGCGCCGCGTCATCCACCACCGGCAGGCACCCGATAGCATTATCAGCCATCAACTGCGCCGCGTACTCAACCGGCGTCTCTGGACTCGCCGTAATCACCGGACGACGCATCACCTCATGCGCCTGCCGTCCCCGCAGTTCCTCCAACGGAGCCGCGCCAACCCTGCCGCCGGGCATATCGCGGTCCGAAAGGATGCCCACCACCGCTACAGGCGGCTTCGGCGGTGGATACTGGAAGTGCTTCAGCGCAGGCTCCAGCGTTGGCGCCTGCGGCAGCAGTTGAGCCACCGGCAAATGGCGAAAGCGCCCCCGCTCCAACAGAATCGCCGCGTGTTCCAGCGTATCCGTCTCCATCACCGTCGCCACGTCGCGCACCATGATGTCTTTGATAAGCATCGCGCGCCTCACCTTCTCGCCAGCACAGAGCCTGGCGCTCAACACAGCCGCCCGCGTGCAGGCTGGCGCTACAAGCAACCCCAACATTATTGCCCTGAAGTGCGCCCTTGCGCCCACTCGCTGCGCAAAATACCCATATGCACCTCATCCACATACTGCCCATCGCCCCAGGTATGCTCGCGCAAACGCCCCTCCTCGACAAAGCCGCACGCCCGATACGCGCGTATAGCCCGTTCGTTCACCGCGTTCACCCGCAGCCAGACTTTATGAAAATTACGCAGCCGAAACGCATAATCCAGCAGCAGCCGCAGCGCCTCGCGCCCATAGCCATGTCCCCAATAGTCCTTATCGCCAATCCCAATCCCCAACTCGCAGGTACGCGCCGTCTGATCGACATGAAACAGCCCGCACGTCCCAATACACTTCCCGTCCGCCTCAATAGCAAAATTCATCCCATCGTGTTCTCTTTCTCGGCTCCGCTCCTCAAAGTGCGCTTGCAGGCGCGCCAACGACATCGGCTCCCACGGATCGCCGCCGATCACCAACTCAAACGCTACATCATTATAGAACGTCCACAATCGCGGCAAATCTTGCTGCTCCAGCGCGCGCAAGATCACCTTCTCACCTCTCAGCATCCTCACATCCTCCTTGTCTTGGATACTCGACCTGCTGCATGATACAATATCCCTGCAACCAGGCAAGGCGGCGCCATGCTGCCACAACGCGAAAGGGGAACAGACAACATGACAACACGTGTGGCAGTTACCGGCATCGGCATGGTAACACCGCTTGGCAACGACACCGCAGCAAGCTGGGAGGCGCTGAAAAAGGGCGTCTCCGGCGCTGGCCCCATCACCCACTTTGACGCCAGCGCCTACGAAACTCGTATCGCCGCCGAAGTCAAGGGCTTCGACCCGCTTCCCTATATGGACCGCAAAGAAGTGCGCCGCAATGACCGCTTTGCTCACTTCGCCCTCGCAGCAACCATCCAGGCTCTCAAAGACGCCGCCCTCCCGTTCGGCCTCGCGGACCGCCAGCCCCAGGCTTCCGACCAGGACACCGCCGACATTGCCGAAGACACCGGCATCATCATCGGCAGCGGTATTGGCGGCCTCACCACCATGCACGAACAGTTCAAGCTCCTCTTTGATCGCGGCCCGGACCGCATCAGCCCCTTCTTCAGCACCATGACACCCATAGACCTGGCGGCTGGTTTCATCTCCATCACCCTTGGCCTAGGAGGGCCAAACTTTGCCATCGTCTCCGCCTGCTCTACCGGCGCGCACGCCATCGGCGAAGCCTACGAAACCATCCGGCGCGGCGATGCCCGCATCATGATCGCCGGAGGCGCAGAAGCCGCCATCCAGCCAGTCTCCATCGCCTCCTTCGGCAACATGCACGCCCTCTCGCGCCGCAACGACGACCCCCAACACGCCAGCCGTCCCTTTGACGCCGGGCGCGACGGCTTTGTCATGGGCGAAGGCGCGGGCATTCTCATCCTCGAAGACATGGAACACGCCCAATCGCGCGGCGCGCGCATCTACGCCGAGCTTGCTGGCTATGGCGCAACCGCCGACGCCTTCCATATCACCGAGCCTGCTCCACAGGGGCGCGGCCTCGTTCGCGCCATGCGCCGGGCGCTGCAAAAAAGCGGCATTGCCCCCGAAGAAGTCAACTATATCAACGCTCACGGCACCAGCACCCTCTACAATGACCGCAGCGAAACCGGCGGCATCAAAAGCCTTTTTGGCGCTCACGCCTACAAGCTGGCCGTCAGTTCCACCAAATCCATGATCGGCCACATGATGGGCGCGGCAGGCGGCGTCGAAGCAGCTATCAGCGCCCTCAGCGTCTATCACAACATCCTGCCGCCTACCATCAACTATACCCAGCCCGACCCTGAATGCGACCTGGACTACGTTCCCAACGAATCGCGCCATGCCGACGTTCGCGTCGCGCTCTCCAACTCAATGGGCTTCGGCGGCCATAACGCCGTCCTTGCCTTCCGTCGCTACGAAAACTAAGCGCCCCACTTGTACCGCCGCCTCCCAGGCGGCAAGAGGGGCTGAGGGGGCGTACCGCCGCCTCCCAGGCGGCCACCCCGCCCCGCCAGGCCGCCGAGACGGCGGCCTGGCGGGGCGGG